>NZ_CAJHBF010000005.1:0-160966 GCF_904846565.1 Psychrobacter sp. CMS30
CCTTTTATTGATTAAATACTAAAGTTTATTGTTATTTAACAAATGATAAATAATGGAATATTTTTCTATCTTTAAAATTATTTTATTTAACTTTAAATTTTTTATCGTTTACAAGCCATACCTTTGCTAGAACGTTGATAAGAAGTTGCGACGATATAGACGCTGTGCTTTAAGCATGCACGTTGCCACTGAGATCAGCTTTTCAAAACGCTTAAAGTACAAAACGCACGGTAAGCTGAGAATCTATGTCAGCAAAGCACCATTTAAGATATTGCTCTGTGATTTTGCAATGATACGATTTGAGGTAAGATGGTAGTCAAAGATGAATGATTGGCGATTTAATTGAAAAGTAGATGCTTACCCTGTCTTAAAAAAGCATTCTATCAATAAACCCGTTTCTCAAAGTATAAATGCAAATCTAAGGACAGATTATGATAACGAAAGAGCACGTTTTGGCTTGTATTGATGGCTCAGCAGTGACTGGGTCAGTATGCGATTATGCGGCGTGGTATGCAAAAAAGCTGAATTTAGCGGTGGGATTATTGCACGTCAGCGATGTGGCAGCATCGGTCAGACGCGACTTATCAGGAGCCATCGGCATTAACAGCCGCCAGTCTTTGCTCGATGAGTTATCAAAGCTCGATGAACAAAGGGCAAAGGTCGTAAACAGCTATAGTAATGCGTTGGTACAAGATGCAAAAAGCCATATCCAAAGTAACTTTGCAGGCGTGACCGTCTGTATCTATCAACGCCGCGGTAAGCTGCTGCCAGCGATTGAGCATTTTCAAGAAAAAAACCGTGCTATCGTCATGGGTCGCCGCGGGGAAGACCATAAAAACAGCCGCATCAATATCGGTAGCCAAATCGAAACGGTTGCCCGTGCCTCAAACGTACCGGTGTTGATTTGTTCAGAGAAATTTAAAGAGCCTCAATCATATATGGTGGCGTTTGACGGCAGTAAAACCGCGATTAAAGCCATACGAATGCTTGCAAAGAGTAACCTTTTACAAGGCTTGCAAGGTCATATCGTGATGATCGGACATGATAATGAAGCATCTAAAAAAAGCCTTGAAGAGGCTGTAATCCAAATGAGAACCGCAGGCTTTAGCGTAGAATCCCATCATTTGCCACAGCTTGACGCGGTTAATGGCTTACTTAGTTTTCAGCTTGAAAATAATATCGATATCATTGTGGTCGGGGCTTATGGACGCTCTAAGCTCCAGCATTTATTTTTGGGTAGTACCACGACAGAGATTATCGCTAGCACCCTATCGCCTGTTATTTTAGTGCGTTAGACATTTGATAATACAGACTTTAATGTCATCAACCTTTAGTATCACAACGTTAATTTTTATTGATTTAATCCAACATCCTATATTTTATTAGCATCCTATATCTTATTAGTGTCCTATACTTTATAGGATAATTTCCATCCATAAAAAAGCAAGGCATCTGATGCCTTGCTTTTTTTGTTTTACCTATTTTACTTTACCTAGTGATTCAATGACTATTTAGCTTGGTTCAGCTTAATTTAGCTGAACTATCGTGCTAACCAATTAGTCAAAGTGGAAGCCTGCGCCGATTGCAGCACCTACGTTCCCTTGGGTGTCCGCTGTACCATTTAGCTTCATCACCCAACGTCCATCATTAGACATTTTCGAGAAGCCAATAGCGACAGCACTTTCACCATTATAGGTTGCGATACCGCCGCCTATCATGGGTTTACCGCTGATGAACGCTTGTGGCAATGAAGACATGGCCATCGCGGCTGAGATACCTGCGTTGGCGTCATCTTCGACTTCGCCAATTTTATAGCCAAGCTCATTGATGCTGTTACCCAAACCTCTGCTGACAGCGTCTAATTGCCCAAAGTTCACAGCGTCTCTAGGTGCCATGCCATCCGCAACATTTGTCACCTTAGTACCAGCGGCATTGATACCGGCAGCCGTCATACTAGGGGCCGTTTCGGCATTACCTGCATAGATGCCAGCGGCGGTCATACTTGGGCCGTTTTTAATAGTAACACCACTATTATTAACCGTCGTATTGCCAGTCGTCACGCTCTCTACGTTGATATTACCGTTCAAGTCAAACTTGATGCTACTGCCTTCAGCGGTGGTCTTAATGTTATTACCGCCTTTGAAGCTGAGTACGCTACCATCACCGATTGGTTTATTGATGACGGCACCGCTATCGGCTCCAAAGTTGAGACCAGCATCGATTTTATCCTTGTTGGCTTTGATGTTGGTGGTATTGGTAGTGATATTCGCAGTATTCGTTACGATATCAGCTGTGTTTTTAGTAATGTTAGTGGTATTGGTTGCGATGTTTGTCGTATTCGTAGCAATGTTTGTAGTGTTGGTTTGAATGTTTTCAGTCATGACGACCTCGCCACGCTTGATAGAAGCAATCGCACCATCAATACTACCTTCGCCAGTACCACCGATATTGTTATTGGTAAAGGTGCCAGTTGCAGGATCATAAGTTGTGTTACCACCTATAATACTGCTGATACCCATACCTTGGGCGTAGAGCTGACCACCATTGATAGCATCTTTACTATCTGCAGCAACCTCACCACTCACAACGTTTGTAATCTTAGTATCAGCAGCATCAATGCCAGCTTTAGTGATACTAGGTCCTCCTGCGATAGTTAAGCCCTCGTTGTTTAGGGTGCTATCAGCTGTTTGCACACTATCTACCACAAGGTTTTTGTTTAAATTAAAGCTGACATCATTATTGCCTGCTGTTTTGGACACTGTAATATTGCCGTCAGTGTTGTTTAGATCAACGCTATCACCAGCTAGTACTTTGCTAGCGTTAGCACCTTGAGCGCTGACATTCCAGCCTTTACTTAACGCAAAGGTGGTAGCCTCTAACTGTCCAACAGTAGCAGCATCAGTAAAATCAATACCTGCCGCGACGTTTGTGATTCTGTTGAAACCGTTATTCAGACCACCAGCACCTAGAACAACGGTTCTACCTGGCTCGTTACCTACAAAGGTGAAGCCGGTGTTATACATGATGCTATTACCCATTTGCATACGACCCTCGTCGCCTAAGTTCAACTGGTTATTCAGTTTAACTTGGACACCAGTTGCCGAAGCAGTGGTAGTGATATTACTATCACCCGTCACATTGATGGTATCTCCTAAGGCAAACTGTTGATCATTGGCACTATTACCATCGCCAATTTTAATACCTTTGGCAACGTCTTCGTTAGTCTTAAACAACTGACTACCGTTAACTGCATCCTTACTAGTAGGGCTCAACAATCCATCAGCAACATTAGTGATTTTGTTGTTGCCATTGTTAAGCCCATTATTAGTAAGTACTACTTGACCATTATCACCATTATATAAAGTAATACCTGCATTATTAACCTGAGTATTTCCAGTGGTAACGCTGCCTGTATTACCAAGATTAATATCTTTAGCCAATCTGACAGTTAGAGTGTCAGCACCATTAGCAGTGACACTGATATTTTTCGTTGCTGGATCAGCATTGATAGTATCGCCGCCTTTAACCGTGAGCTTTTGACCAAGCTTACGATTGACATCTGTCCCACTGTCACCACCAAAGTTTAAGCCTTTATCAATGGTAGCATTGGCCAAATTCAGCTGTCCAACGTTAACAGCATCAGTATCCGCCTCACCCGCTTTAACATTAATGATCTTATTACCGCCGTTGTTAAGTCCAGCACTATTAAGTACGACTGTCCGAGCTAGAGTTGGGGCCACTATGGTCATACCATCCTGACTAACTGTGGTATTACCCATTTTCACACTATTTAGTACCAGATCTTGAGCAGTCGCAACTTTGATACCACCGCTTTCAGGCGTCAACAGAATGTTATCACCTGTGATGAAGTTGGCAGTATTGTTGCTCTTAGTGATGGTTTTAACAGCAGTGCCATCAATCTGAGTAACAACAGATTGTAAGGCGCTATCTGCACTGCTCAATCTTGTTTTAGTAGAGTCACTTAGGTCAACTTTGTAGTCAGTGACGTTGTTGGCATCTTTAATACCAGTGGTAACCGTTACCGCAGCTGAACCTGCTGATGCGGTCGTGCCATTGGCATTAACGGTATATACGTCTTGTCCATTAGAACCGGTGGTTTTATCAACACTAGTTACGTTGGTGCCTTTAACAACCTCAGTTCTAGACCCGGCAGCTGCACTCTTAACATCACCGATATTGGCCGCATTGGTAAGCGTTGTGCCACCACTAGCCACGTTAGTGATTTGCCGGCTACCAGCATCTACACCACCACTTCTAGTAACACTTGGACCACCAATAATATTAAGACCATCCATAGTCAAAGCAGTACTAGGAATACCTAAGGGACCATTTACGAACACTCCTAAACCATTTACGTCAGTGCTAGCTAATGAATTACCTGTACTAATACCTAAACGGTCAATCGTAGTTACAGGGCCGAGACCATATAGACTACTTGTACCCATTTTCACACTACCAGTCTTGCCTAGATCTATATTTTTCGCCAGTTTGACAGTTAAGGTACCAGGACTGGTCGCTTCCACACCGATGTTGTTGTCCGATAATGGGGTGGTTGCTCCCCCTTTCACGGTAAGCTTTTCACCAAGTTTGCGATTAACCGTTGTCGTTGTGTTGTCACCAGTAAAGTTAAGACCTAGATCAACGACACTTGATACGCCACCTTTTAGTTGCGCCACGTTCACCGCATCACTGTCATTGGTACCAGCGGCTAGATTGACGATCTGACGATTGCCACCTTTAGCGCCGGTTCCTACTGAAACAGCACCGTAATCTGCGCCACTTTGAGTGTTTGTGATGGCAGTAGCATCTGCTGCACTTGCGCCTGTTGGAACATAGGCAACTGCACCACCAGCAACACTAGCCACCGATCCGGCACCTAGCGCTACTGAACCTTTTGCACTCGCTGACGATCCCATGCCAAAGGCGGAGGATGCAACACCAGCTGAGGAAGATTGTACGCCAATGGCGGTAGACAATGCCCCTTGAGACAATGCTTTTGCGCCCATGGCGATGGAGGCGGCGCCACCCGATTCAGTATTTACTTGATACGGCGGTGTTTCAACCAAATCACGACCAGTATAAGCTTTGAAGGTGGTGTTAACGCTACCACCGTTGATGGTACCACTAGCAGCTCCTGTGAGATTGGCTTGAGAGGCTGCATCTAGATCATCGCCACCAATGGCGATAGAGGATGCCCCTGATGAGACAACGTTTGCACCAATGGCAATAGACTGCTCACCACTTGCGGTGGTTTTCTGACCACTTGCGCCACTACCAATTGAGATGGCTTGAATGCCTGAGGCGACTGAGTTTCGACCCATGGCCATGGCGTTTTGACCCGTTGCACCTAGATTGTCATCGTTGGTGCCACCTGTCGAGTTGACACTGTAGTACTTGGTCTTGTTAGCGGCGACGGTACTTTGAATATCACCGATGTTGGCCGCGTTGGTAAGCGTTGTGCCACCACTAGCCACGTTAGTGATTTGCCGGCTACCAGCATCTACACCACCACTCTTAGTGATGCTTGGACCGTTGAGGATGGTCAAACCATTACTAGTCAAAGCTGCACTAGAGGGGTTTAATGGATTTAAACCTGTTACTGTGACACCTGCACCACTGACCGTAGTGACGCCACCCGTTAGCAATCCACCTGTTACCATGCCAAGGCGATTAACATTAGTGCTACTTAATAAGTTACCTGTGGTAACACTACCGTTATTTCCTAAATCTAGATTGTTATTGAGCTCAATTTCGACGTTGCCGTTAACCGTGTTAACTCGTGTATCGATATTACTATTAGAACCAACTACCTCAACCTGTTCTCCTAGTTGTTTCATTACAATTTGACCATCGGCAGCTTTTAAGCCAAAGCCTTTGTTAACCTGATTGTTCGTGGCATGCAACTGGCTACCATTAATCGCATCCGTACTGGTTGCATCCACGACACCAGGTGCGACGTTTTGGATTTGTCGTTCAGCACCGACAGCGCCTACCGATACTGTCTTGGCACCACGGGTCAAACCCGCAACTGGTAGATTGTTGATAGAAAAACTTCCAGTGTGCTGAGCTCCAGTAATGGAACTATTCCCCAGAGCCACATTACCTGACTGCCCTGCAATAGCACCGCGACCTAAAGCTGTAGCGTTACTGACGGCATGGGAGGCCTGACCAATAGCAGTACCGCCAATAGACGCTGTAGACTTAGAACCAAGCGCTACCGCGTAGTTGCCCGACCTAGCGTCGTCACCCAAGGATGCGGCATGATTACCAGACTGCGACCTCACGCCAATTGCCAAACCGTTTCTGGTTCCAGCCCCGGCAGAGGCACCACGGCCCATTGCAATGCTGTCTTCACCGTTGATCTTCGCTCCTTCGCCAAGAGCAATGGAGTTGTTATCACCAGCTTTGATCGTGACGTTATTGCCAAGTACAAAGGCGTTGTTAGCCGCGATGGTGTTGTTATTACCAACTGCATAACTACCCGTACCACTAATAATGTTAGGGTCACCAAATGCGCCTGAGTTATCGCCAGTTACGTGGTTACCTGTACCGATGGCGATACTATTTACACCATCTGCTTCTGTACCCTTACCCATAGCAATGGAATTCTCACCCGTAGCTTTAGCCGTTTGGCCAACAGCCGTGCTGTACATGCCTTGAGCACGAGAGTTTGTACCCATTGCAGTTGCACCGTACTGATCTGCTCGTGCACCAAAACCAACTGCGGTAGCTGAACCAGCAAACGCTTGTGCAGCTGAGCCTAAAGCAGTTGACTCAGAACCTGTGGCTGAAGCTTCGGCACCCATGGCAACTGCACGATTATTTGTAGCAGTCGCTTTAACACCAGCTGCTAGTGAGCTATTGCCCGTAGCACCATCGTTATTGTAGTTATCTTGTTGCACGCTGCCATCATTGACACTATAGTAATGTGTCTTGTTAGCCACAACCGTAGTGCTTAAATCCTTAACAGACTCATTGGTTGCATGCAACTGGCTACCATTAATCGCATCGGTACTGGCGGCACTCACATCACCACTAGCGACATGCTTAATTTGGCGCTCACGTCCCGATGAACCAACAGAGACCTGTGCCCCTTTATCATTCGTTGCACCAGTGTAGAAATAGTCCTTATTGCCAATAGTAAGCTTGTCTTGGTAAGTCGCATCAGTGAGTGTAGTTGACCCTGCACCTAGTGCTACTGAGCCATTTTGGCTTGCTGAAGAACCCATACCAAAGGCAGAAGAGGCATCACCTGATGAGCTTGAACGGACGCCGACAGCGGTAGAGAGATTGCCTTTAGAATGCGCTTTGACACCAATGGCAACAGAGGCCGCACCACCAGATTCAGTGTAATCACTATAATCACCTACCGTAACAAGACCGCCTGTGCTGCCTGTATAAGTATTGAATAGTGCATTAACCCCATTCACCTTTGAGGCGTCATCTAAATCATCACCACCAATGGCGATAGATGATGCGCCTGATGAGACAACGTTTGCACCAATGGCAATAGATTGCTCACCACTTGCTGTGGTGTTCTGACCACTCTCTCCGCTACCAATGGCGATGGCTTGTCCACCAGTCGCTGATGCATTGCCACCCATAGCCATGGCGTTTGGTTTGGTTGCACCCAAGTTATCAGCATTACCAACCGCACCTGAATTCACACTGTAGTATTTGGTTTTGTTAGCGGTAACTGTATTTGATACACTTTTCAGTTGCGCCACGTTCACCGCATCACTGTCTTTGGTACCCGCTGCTAGATTGACGATCTGACGATTGCCGTCTTTAGCATTACCAAGAGAGACCGCACCAAGGCTGGTGCTGTTAGTCGCTGTGATAGCATCTTTGTCTATGGCACTGGCGCTTGTCGGCGCAAAGCCTAGTGCACCCCCTGCAACGTTAGCCACTGATCTTGAACCTAGAGCCACGCCATCATCTATTATGGACTGAGCACCAGCACCCAATGCGAGTGCGCCTTTTGCTGCTGCGGATGAACCCACACCAAACGCTGATGAAGCTATACCGGATGCGCTCGAATGTATGCCAATCGCTGTTGCTAGATTACCAGCAGACCGGGCTTTGGCACCCATAGCAATAGAGGCAGCTCCACTCGCTTCAGTATGTCCGCCATATGCATCCCATGACTCTAACAAGTCACGACCAGCATATTCATGAAAAGTCCTATTGACTTCACCACTATTTAAAGCACCTGTAGATATGCTGCCATCGTAGTTGGTTTTAGAGGCGTCATCTAAATCATCACCACCAATGGCGATAGATGATGCACCTTTGGATACTGTGTTGGCACCAATGGCGATAGACTGCTCTCCACTAGCTGTAGTATTCTGACCACTATCTCCGCTACCAATGGCGATGGCTTGTCCACCAGTCGCTGAGGCATTGACACCCATGGCCATGGCATTTGGTTTGGTTGCGCCATCGTTATTAACGTTACTGCCTGGACCCGTAGCTGCAGCAGCCGAAGTATTTTTAACACTATAATACTTAGTTTTGTTGGCTGCGACTGCATTGTTTAGATCACCGATGTTTGCTGCATTAGAGTCGTTACCAACACCGCTTGCGACGCCAGTAATCTTATTACCAGCAACATCAACACGCGCTTTAGTGAAGGTCGGTCCGCCTGTGATGGCTAAACCAGAGGTATTGAGTAGACTATTACCCGTCGTCACACTGGTCAAACCGGTTAAGTTCTCAGCTAACTGAATATGTAAGCTATCACCACTACCAAACACACCTATATTGTTTGTAGTTAGATTTCCACTTGCACCACCTAAAATATTAAGTGTCTGACCATTAGTGCGTGTAATCGTTGTAGGATTATCGCCCTCAAAGTTTAGACTTATTGAGCTCCCAGGATTACCAGGACCATTAGGGTTATTATGACTATTATTGCCATTGGTATGAGTGTGGGTGCCATGACTTCCATGACTATGGCTATAAGTACCGTCATGGTGATTCGAAGTACCATTATTAGCACTTGCTGGAATAGAAAAACCAGCAGCTAACAACCCTAACCCCAGCCCTATAGCGGTGAGTCGAAAAGCATTTGTAGATGACAGATTGGATGTGGTATTGATAGTAGCGTTTGCGCTCACGCTAGATTTTGACGACTTACCACGCGCTTTGGCGTACTCAGAAACTGCCATAAAGCAGTTTAAAGACGCATTCCATATCACTTTATAATTCCGATTCATGGTATGTACTCCCTTACAGACTTATTAGATTTGAGAAATCAAAGTTAAAATCCATTTTTAGAGAGTTGATATGACAAAATAAAACGGGTTATATATTCATAGGATGAAAGCTATATTTGGGGGATTGTTACTCGTGTCAACACTTAACAAACAGTACGTCTTGTTTTGTAAAATCATTATTACTCTCTGTATATTATTATTAACGAATATACAGAGAGTAACAATGCCGCTCATCGGGGATTTAATACCGCTTATCCTTTATATTCGTAAAAGTGAATATATGTTAAGTAAATACGTTATTATTTAGGTTTTTTTATTTCGCAGGCAACGTTATTTTTATTACTAACCCCATTTTGCCGTCTTGACGATTATAAGCCGTGATTTGACCTTCATGGGCGATAACGACCGCATGAACGATGGCCAAGCCCAATCCGTAGCCGCCCGTTTCCCTGTGGCGCGCACTATCAAGGCGTACAAAAGGCTGAAAAATACGCTCTACCTCTTTTTCCGCTACCCCGCCACCCTCATCGGTGATGCTAATGGTAATGGCCTCTTTTTTATTATTTAACGGTATTTTTGTCACTTCAGCCGTGACAGTTGAGCCTGCAGGAGTGTGCATAAAAGCATTACGAATGATGTTTTCAAGAGCGCTATGCAACTGCTCTTGATTGCCAAGCACAGTCAAAGACGCATCAGATGACGATGATAAAGCATCGGGCGGCGTCCACTGCCAGCGCACATTTTTATGCTGAAACTCAAAACAAACGTCTTTGCCAATCTCAGTGATCAGCTCAACTATGTCTACGGCATCATTTTCCAAATTATCGATGGTATATTGCTGCATTTGTAACGATTGAATATGAATGATTTGCTCAATCAGCTCATTCATACGTGCCGATTCCTTATCGATACGGTCAAGGTAACGGCTGGCAGCGGGCGCAAAGTCACGCGTTAGCTCAGTAGCCACATCAAGGCGCGCCAGTGGCGAACGCAGCTCATGCGAGATATCACTTAACATCTGCTTGCGCGCAAGCTCACTCTCCGCCAATCGGGTTGATAATTGGGCCACATCTTTTGCCAATAGTCCTAGCTCATCAGAGCCTAATTCTGATAAATGGGTATTGGATTGATAATCGCCATCAATCATACGGTGCACGGTATGTTGCACCTGACCGATGCGCCGAGTCAGCGTACGACTGAGCCAAAAGCAGACCAAAGTACTAAAGAGGATAATCAGCAGTAAACGCACGGTAAAATTACCGCGTTGCAGCGCCAAGACATCAGCAAAACGCAAATGCGGGCGCAATTGTATAATGGCCGTTTGCCCGTCCGGCAAATCTACGGTTAAATCTGCCAGTTCGGGGCGATTATTAGGGTCAAAAATCACTTCTCTATTCGGCATCGCTGGATGCAGTATTTCATTAATGAAAGAAGGCTTTTCATAGGCGCTGTCATTTTTATCATTATGCGCTCTACGATTGTCAGCCATAGCATGCGATGGCAAGTCACGCTCCACTTCCTGAGCGTTTGTTTGACGCTCTTCTCTATAACGATAACGCGGAAAAATAATAGCGCCCTGCTCATCATAGATTCTGATTTGACTCATCAATCGACGGTCTTGCCGGTACAGCTGCCTGACTGCCAATAAATCACCAGCTTGTAGCGCCGCAACCACTTCTTGCCGCTTGAGTAAAAGACTGTCAATTTGCACATCCATCCGAGCGCTGAGCTCTTTACCATTGAGCCAGCGTTCTACCATGACAGAGATGATAGAGGTGATAAGCACTGTCAATAACAGGCTGAGAAATAGCCGCCAAAATAGCGTAATTCGCGGCTTAAATGTAGAGGTAGGCATCGATGCGTCCGTCATTACAGTACTAACTGATAGCCTTTACCACGAATCGCCTTGATAGACTCATCGTGAAAAGGCTGAAGTTTTTTACGTAGGCGCGACACATGCACATCAAGGCTGCGATCAAACGGCTGCAGTTCACGCTGTAAGACATTTTGTGACAACCATGCTTTACTGACCACCTCGCCTTTTTGTTTAAGTAGCGCCAATAATAAATCAAACTCTGTACCAGTGACTTGTAGCTCAATACCGTCTATTTGACAGATACGCTGATTTTGGTCCAAATGCAGGCGACTCTCTGGCAAAGGGGTATGTTCTGAGGTGGTTGCACCCGATGCGGTAAGACGGCTACGTTTAATCACCGCGTTAATACGTGCCAGCAGCTCACGTGGGTTACAAGGCTTAGTAATATAGTCATCTGCGCCAAGCTCCAGCCCAATAATACGATCAATCTCCTCACCTTTTGCCGTCAACATAATGACGGGAATATCGCTAATCGCTGGTAGCTGACGCAGGACACTGAGCCCATCTATCTTTGGCATCATAATATCGAGCACCAATAAATCATAAGGCGCACTATCATGCATGGCTGATTTTAAGCGTTCGATGACCGCCTCGCCATCATGAACACAGTCACTTTGGATGCCATGATTATGCAAATACTCTTGCAGCAGTTGGGTCAACTCTTCATCATCGTCACCCAATAAAATGTTTGGCATCGTTATCCTCCACTCCTTTCTACCTTCTCGCCGCTCAGTCAAATGATTCTAAGCATGCCATAGTATGGCTGATATTATCAGGCAAGCACCTATCAATGCGCCACAAACGTTACCTTTCTTAATATTTCATAAATGTTCGCAACTTCTAGCTGTCGTATGATAGTCGCTATCAGCAACAAACACTGATGGCAAATAATGGTTCATAGTGGCTATCCGGGACACTTGATAATCATTACTTATCAGATAAAAAAACCGCTTTTCGTAATAAGTGCAGTTTGTAACATAAATTTTGTAACACAAGTAACGTTTGCTCCATAATTTAAGGTAACTATTAAGGTAATAATGATGAAAAAATTATTGATAGGCTCAGTACTCGCGATATCTAGCGTCTTAACGGTTACGGGCTGTACCAGTGTCAACGCCACCACAGATACGACGCCAGCAACAACGACCAACATGCAAAAGCAGCATAAAGCTGGCATGAAAGACGGCATGAAAGACGGCATGCATAAAGGTGGCATGAGAGGCCCTATGTCGCAGCTAGATTTGACAGCGACGCAGCAGGCGCAAATCAAAGCTATTATGCAAGAAAAATACAGTGGTAACAAAAACGACCGTAGCAAATATCAAGCAGAACGCGCGCAAATGCAACAACAAATGCAAGCGTTGACCAATGCCAAAACCTTAGACACGGCAGCAGTTAACCGCCTAGCCGATCAACAAGCGGCAAAGACCAAGCAGCGCTTTATTGAGCGCGTACAAACCGAGCATGCCATCTCACAAGTACTAACCCCTGAACAACGTCAAAAAATGGCACAATTAAAATCAGAAAGAAAAGCAAAAGGTCATCATGGTTCAAAAAACCGTCAGATGCATAACCAAGCGCAGTAAGATATAAGCCATGGAATTAAAAAGCATTAGTTAGATAAAGTAAGAACATTTAAAAAAGCGCATCGGTTAGCCGGTGCGCTTTTTTTTGGCTCTTTTTTTATCTCTCAAACTTCCAAAGCTTAACTACCTTATAACGGGCTTCTTTATCTGAAAACAAAAATAGTAAAGCCCTTTCTACTACTGGCAATATTCGTTACTATTTAACCTTATTGATTCACCTCTCTTTTTAGCTCAATTTTTTTCACCCTCGTAAAAAGGACTTTGCGATGTCAAATTTGTTTTCTCATTCTCATAGCACCCAAACGCTCACCCATAAAAAACTAAAATCTGCTGCGCTGATTATCACTAGCACGCTATTGCTAACGGTCTCTGCTCACGCCGCAGAAACAAAACCTACAACCGCAAAAACCACTATTAACCCAACCTCGATTAACACCAGTGCGATTAATTTAGCGATTATGGCTGATAATCCGACTGTATTGTCCGAAACTCAGCGCGTTACAAAATCGAAACCCTCTGCCCTAGCGCCCACTACCGCCACAGGCACAGCCGTCGTTAGTGGCAAGACAGCCAAAACCGACCAAGCTATCTATTCTGAAGACGCCATTCATCACCCTGTTTGGGCAAAAAACGGCATGGTCGCCACCCAAGAAGCGCTGGCTTCTGATATCGGCTTAAAGATTTTAAAAGATGGCGGTAATGCCGTTGATGCTGCTGTCGCCGTTGGCTTTGCGTTAGCCGTGACGTTGCCGCGTGCGGGCAATATCGGCGGTGGCGGTTTTATGATGGTCTATGATGCCAAGCAAGGCAAAACGGTGGCGCTCGATTATCGCGAAAAAGCGCCCAGTAGCGCCTCGCGTGATATGTATCTTGATAGCGATGGCAATGCCGTTAGTGATTTATCTCGTTATCATGGCTTGGCGGTTGGCGTGCCGGGCACCGTAGCAGGCTTACTCAAAGCATTGGAAGATCATGGCACCATGAGTCGCGGGCAAGTCATGGCTCCAGCGATTGCACTGGCTGAAGATGGCATAACTGTCACCGCTGGGTTGTCCGAATCGCTAGAAGCGTTAAGTGACCGTTTACAAAAATGGCCAAGTACAAAAAAGATATTTTTTAAACCAGACGGCAGTGCCTATCAGCCGGGTGAGCGTTTAAAACAGCCAGAGCTGGCAATGTCCCTTAAACTGATTGCGGCAAAAGGTGCTGATGGATTTTATAAAGGCGAAACCGCGCGTAAACTGGTCGAAGCCGTCAATGAAGCAGGCGGTAATATGAGCTTGCAAGACTTAGCCAATTATCAAGCCATTGCTCGCGTGCCGGTCAAAGGTGATTATCGTGGTTATGAGATTGTCTCCATGCCGCCGCCGTCCTCTGGTGGCATTCATATCGTACAGATTTTAAATATCTTGGAAGGTTATCCGCTAAAAGACTACGGTCAAAACAGCGCGCAAACCATTCATTTGATGAGCGAGGCCATGCAATTAGCGTATGCCGATCGCGCAGAATATTTAGGAGATGCTGACTTTATTGATGTGCCTGCCAGCGGTTTAACCTCGCAGCCTTATGCCGATAAACTACGTACGTTAATCAATCCCAATAAAGCCACGCCAGCGGCAACCATTAAAGCCAATAACCCACTACCATACGAGAGCGACCAAACCACGCACTTCTCTATCGTCGATAAAGACGGCAATGCCGTAGCCAATACTTATACGCTGAATTTCTCTTATGGCACTGGGCTTGTCGCTGAAGGTACAGGAATTTTATTAAACAATGAGATGGATGATTTTTCTGCGAAACCCGGCGTGCCCAATGGTTATGGCTTAATCGGCGGCGATGCCAATGCGGTCGAGGCCAATAAACGTCCGTTGTCTTCGATGAGCCCAACGCTGGTATTTAAAGACAGCAAACCTTATATCGTTACCGGCAGCCCGGGTGGTAGCCGCATTATCACTACCGTCACGCAAGTCATCTCAAACGTCATTGACCACGATATGAATATCGCTGAAGCCACACATGCGCCGCGTATTCATGACCAATGGCTACCCGATGAGATTCGTATCGAAAAAGCGCTAAATATCGATACGATTAAAAAGCTCGAGTCAATGGGACATAAGATCAATCCACAAGCAGCCATGGGCTCAACCCAGTCGATTATGATTACCCCAAATGGCGTCTATGGTGCTTCTGACCCGCGTATCGTCGATGCTGCGGTGGTGGGTTATTGATTTAGCTTTGCAATACTATTTGCCATACTAAATGCTATTTGGCAAAAAAGCTAAATGCGTTTGGCGAAACTGAATAAGTACCATCTTTATAAAATGAGTACCACCTTTATAAATGACTTGAACCATTAGCTGACGGCACTATGCCAGCCATAGCCGCCGTTCGGCGATGTTTCAATAACAGTCATCTCAGTCGAGAAATTCATCGAGAACCTTTATGAGCACCCCAAATTTCGACTTACATATTATTGGCGGCGGTATTATTGGACTGGTAACGGCTGTAACCTTGCAAGCACGAGGGGCAAAGGTCGCCCTACTAGAGACAAATGAAGTCGGAAAAGGCGCGTCATTTGGTAACGCAGGACATATCGCCCCAGAGCATGTGTTTCCGATTGCCGATGCCAGTATGCTGCGTCATATTCCAGCCATGTTATTGAATCCAACAGGTCCACTGCACATAGATTGGCGCTATCTGCCACGCTTGACGCCTTGGGCCATTCAGCTACTGATGAATATGCGCCCTGAGCCATTTGCCCGTATTCATCAAGCGCTATTAAGCTTAAATAATAATTGCCTACCAGCATGGTTAGACTTTGCCCATCAGTGGCAGTTAGATGATTGGATACAAGTGAAAGGTGCGTTATTAACAGTCGAAAAAGTCAGTAGCTTAGACTCTCTAAAGACCCATGGTAAACGCCTTAATGATGTCGGCGTAGCTAATGAGTTATTGACAAAAGAGCGCCTTTTAGAATATGAACCCGCCTTACAAGACAACCAATTAGCGGCGTTATTTTTCCCCAATACAGGCCATATCACCAACTTAACAGCGGTCATCGACCAGCTTAGTAGCACCTTTAGACAATTAGGCGGTCACATTATCGAGCATTGCCGCGTCCTTGAAGCGAAGACCAATATCGACGATATTCATTTAACGACCAATCAAGGTGATATCGTAGCTTCCAAAGTGATGTTAGCAGCAGGCGCGCATTCTAAAACCTTGGCCAAACAGCTAACAGGCGTCACGGTTCCGCTAGATACTGAGCGCGGTTATCACTTAATGTTACCTCATGAAAGCGCACGCTTACAGATGCCCGTAACCAGTCTAGATCGGCGCTTTGTGATGACACCGATGCAAGAAGGGCTGCGCTTGGCGGGTACAGTGGAATATGCGGGACTTGATGCCCCTGCTAATATGCAGCGGGCACACATACTCTTACAACACGCACAGCCCATGTTAAAAACGCCATTAAATTCGGCTGATAGTGTGCCATGGATGGGCTTTCGACCATCGACATCAGATTCCTTACCAGTTATCGATAATATTGAGCGGGTGTTTTTAAACTTTGGTCATCAGCACTTAGGCTTGACGCAAGCGGTCGTTAGCGCACAAATAATCGCAGCATACTATTTTGATGAAGCGCACGCTATCGACCCAAAACCCTATCAACTTGCCCGCTTTACATAGACAGCTTATGAAAGGCTTATCGATTAAGAAAAACCTACCGACCTATCTTTAAGCATAATAGTTTTGAGCACAATAGTTTATTGCTAAGCAGACCTATTTTCAATGTCGGTCACCTCGCTGTTAGGCGTTGAATCAGTGGCTGTTATGGGTAAAGAATGCTATTATTATCCGTTAAGATTAGAAGACCCAAACCAAGCGATTAATCGCTTGTCGCCGCATCAATACTGCTAAAGCTTTGTAAATGAGCTTGCAATGTGCCATGTCTTCTAACCTTTTCTCTTAGCACCACACCCTTTTTGATCGCATCCGTAAGAGTCCTCTATGGCATTTGTACACCTTGGCATCCACAGCGAATATTCAATCACCGATTCTATCGTGCGCATCAAGCCGCTTATCAAAGCAGCGGCGGCAGACGACCAACGTGCGCTGGCATTGACTGATTTATCCAACCTTTATGCCACGGTGAAGTTTTATCGTGCCTGCTTAGGTGCAGGTATTAAGCCCATCATCGGCAGTGAAATCATTATGGATAATGAAGACACGCGCTTGGTTTTGCTGGCGATGGACAATGAGGGCTATCAAAACATCACCCGCATCGTATCGCTTGGCTTTACCGAAGGGCGCGCCGATGCTGCCAATCATGGGGTGCCCGTCGTTGAGCGTCGCCATGTTTTAGAGCACGCGGCTGGTGTCATTGTTTTATTTACTGAAAAATCTGATGTCGGGCAAGCACTGGTCAGCTCCATGCCAGAAAAAGCTGACGAGCTGCTGACCGAATGGCAAGCGCAGTTCGATGATCGCTTGTATTTTGCTATCAAGCGCACCAACCGCTCAGGCGAAGATGCTTTTATTAAAGCGGCTATTCACTCAGGTGCCAAGCATCGCATTCCTATTATTGCCCATAATGATGTGCGCTTTTTAGAGCAAGACGATTTTGATGCTCATGAGGCGCGCGTTTGTATCGCAGGCTCGTATGTACTTGCTGACCCCAATCGTCCACGACTGTATTCAGATGAGCAATATCTTAAAACCCAAGCACAGATGGCACAACTATTTGCCGATATTCCACAGGTAATTGACAATACTTTGTGCTTAGCGACCCGCTGTAACGTGACTTTGACGCTCGGCATTAACGTCCTACCTGAATTCCCCGTACCTGAAGGCGAAACGATTGAATCGTTTTTCCGCGCCGAATCAATACGCGGTCTTAATCATCGACTGGACAAGCTATTTCCGATTGAAGCACGTACTGACAACTGGAGCGACTTTCGCCAAAAATACGATGAGCGCTTAGAATACGAGCTTGAAGTTATCTTATCCATGGGCTTCCCCGGTTACTTCTTAATCGTGATGGACTTTATCCGCTGGGCAAAAGCCAATGGCGTGCCGGTAGGCCCGGGTCGTGGTTCTGGTGCTGGATCGCTCGTCGCTTATGCGCTAAATATTACCGACCTCGACCCCATTCATTACGACTTACTCTTTGAGCGCTTCTTAAACCCCGAGCGTGTCTCAATGCCCGATTTCGATATTGACTTTTGTATTGAAGGTCGTGACCGCGTCATTGATTATGTGGCGCAAACTTATGGCCGTGAAGCGGTGTCGCAGATTATTACCTTTGGTACCATGGCAGCAAAAGCAGTGGTACGAGATGTGGCGCGGGTACAAAGTAAATCGTACTTCCTTGCCAGTAAATTGTCTAAATTGATTCCAAAAACACCTGGTATCACGCTCAGTCAGGCGCTTGAGCAAGAGCCGCAGCTTAAAGACTTAATTTCCAATCCCGATAATATGGATTATGAAGATGCCATTGAGATTTGGGAGATGGCGATTAAGCTTGAAGGTGTGTGTCGAAACGTCGGTAAACATGCCGGTGGCGTCCTAATTGCCCCGCATAAAATTACCGACTTTAGCGCCATCTATTGTGATGACGATGGCCACCGTGTCAGCCAGTTTGATAAAGATGACGTTGAAGCCGTTGGGCTAGTGAAGTTTGACTTTTTGGGTCTGCGCAACTTAACCGTCATCAATGCTGCGGTTGAGAACATAAACTTGCGCCGCGCCAAAGAAGGCAAAGACCCGCTGGTATTAGAAGATTTGCCGTTAGATGATAAAAAAGCCTATAAGCTCCTGCAAGATGCTAAGACCACTGCCGTATTTCAGCTAGAAAGTATGGGTATGAAAAAGTATCTGGCGAAATTACAACCGACCAATATCGAAGATGTGATCGCCATGTGCGCGCTATATCGTCCGGGTCCGCTCGATGCAGGCATGGTAGAGATGTATATCGACCGTAAACATGGTCGCGAGGAAGTCATTTATGACCACCCAAACCTTGAGCCGATTTTAGAAAATACCAACGGCGTTATTGTCTATCAAGAACAAGTGATGCAAATCTCGCAGGTTATGGCCGGCTATAGCTTGGGCGGCGCTGATATGCTACGCCGCGCCATGGGTAAAAAGAAACCTGAAGAAATGGCCAAACAGCGCGATATTTTTGTCACTGGTGCTACGGCGCAAGGTATTGATGAAGTTACCTCGGGCGGCGTCTTTGACTTAATGGAGAAGTTCGCCGGTTATGGTTTTAACCGCTCGCATTCTGCTGCTTACGGCGTGCTAGCTTATCAGACCGCGTATCTAAAACAGTACTACCCTGCCGAATTTATGGCAGCCGTCCTAACGTCCGATATGAACAACACCGATAACGTCGTTTTCTTTATCAATGACTGCCGTGAAAACTTTGAGTTAACCGTCGTTAATCCCTCGGTAAATCGTAGTGAATGGCATTTCGTTGCTGATACGCCGACCAATATTATTTATGGCTTAGGAGCGATTAAAGGCGTTGGTGAAGGTGCCGTCGAGTCTATCGTTGATGCACGCCGCACGGATGGCCCGTTTAAAGACTTATACGACTTTTGCCGCCGTGTCGATATCAAAAAGGTCAATAAACGCACGCTTGAAGCCTTAGTTAGTGCTGGCTGCTTTGATGACTTTGCCGCGACCTTACGTCCAGACTTGCCAGCCGATGAAGCGTACGAGATTCGCGGTGCGCTGATGAGTCAGTTGCCAAGCGCCGTACAAGCGGCGGAGCAAGATCGTCAAAACCGTGAAATCGGTATGATGGACTTATTTGGTGAAATGGATGGTGTCGTTGCTGCGCCGCCACTCGTTATGACGCCGGAGTTGATTTGGGGTGATAAGCACCGCCTAAAAGCGGAGAAAAACACGTTAGGTCTCTATTTAACCGGACATCCTATCGATGAATATCGTGAGGAGCTGAAACGTTATACCTCAGGCGCCCGTCTCGATAAGCTGACAGATACCGGCTATAACGGCAGCTGCTACTTTGCCGGTTTGATTATTGATATTGCCAATTTTGGTACGCGTAACGTCATTACCTTAGACGATGGCACCTCACGCTTAGAGGTCAGCTGTTATGCCGAGCGCTTTAACCGTGTCAAAGAGCAGTTAAAAATAGATGAAGTGGTCATCATTAAAGGCAGTATTCGTGAGCGTGACGGACGCCTGTTTGCCCGTCTTGATAATGCCATGAGCATGGTTGATGCACGCTTGCGTTGGCTGAAAAAAATCAGCATCAAAGTCCATGGCAGTGATATTAATCTGCTGACACGTATGCAGCCGCTGCTCAAATCCGCCCAAGCAGACATCATACCAGCGCCGCGCTTATCTTATAACGATGAGCAGGACGAGCAAGGCAATAATGGCGGCGGTAACGGCGCATATGACCCATCGATGGGTGGCAGCCTATATGATGAAGATGGCAATGATTTATTGGCGCTAGAAAATGACATGCATCAAGATGCGCTACATCAAAATAGCAATGGCTATGCCAATAATGCCCTTAGCAATACCGATGCCTCTATTAATGATAACTGCCTACCGCTTGGGTTGAGCATTTATGAAGAATACGGCATTGCCAATGTAGGACTATCTGAGCATTGGCGCGTCTACCCTAACGATGATAACTTACAGCAATTAAAGAGCATGGTTAGCGAAGACAATTTGCATTTTCATTATAGTTAACCTGATTATTAGTTAACTTAATTGCTGTAACTTTTACTTTATTGGACACATGATCATGACTGAAAACCCAAATAATAATATGAATGCTCAACTTAATGAAATTATCAATGACGAGCAGTTTGATGATATGCGTGACTTGTTGGAAGAAGACTTTGTTGACTTGATACAAGTGTATTTTACCGACAGTCAGCAGCGCATTGCCGACTTAAGAAGCGCGCAGCAAAAAGATGACAACGCCAATGGCTATGAAATTGCTCATGCGCTAAAAGGCGCCAGTGCCAATTTGGGCGCAACCCAATTGATGCATCTTAGTGGGCAGTTGCAAGAGGCTTGCCGCGAGCGCCTTATCAGCGACAAAGCGGAACTTATTGAAGCGGTTTCAGTAGCGTTGCAACGTGTTGAGCAAGAAATAAACCAAAGACTGGGGTTGTAATGAATCACGATTCTTTCTCAACCTTAGCAGCCGCAACCGAAACCGAAACCGCCAACCATACGGTAAGCGACTATTTGTCTTGTGTGCAAATCGTCATGGTCAATACCACGTTGCCTGCCAATATAGGCTCAGCAGCACGCGCTATGCACACTATGGGTTTATCGCGTTTGACTGTCATTGACCCTAAGCTGCCCATTGATGAAACCAGTGTTTCTCATGCCGCCGGTGGCAGTGACTTGTTATCATCAGCGACTATAGCGCCGACGTTAGAATCAGCAATAGCGGATTGCCAGTTGGTATTTGCGGCCAGCAGTCGTAGCCGTCATTTACCGCGCCCTGTGGTGACGCCAACGCAAGCTGCCAAAATCATGTTTGACTTTATCGATAAGCAAACCGCTCTCTATGTAGCTGATAATAATCAAAACACTAAATTGAGTGAAAATGCTAAATTTGCAGGCAAGCCAAATATTGCTATCTTATTTGGGCGTGAAGACCGCGGATTGACCAATGAAGAATTGGCTTACGCTGATTATCATATTCAAATTGATGCCAATCCTGCTTATCCTGTGCTCAACGTTGCCTCTGCCGTGCAAGTGATTGCCAGCTTTATCTTTGCTTATGCACAGACCCATAATCAAGCGACTACCAACCGTCTAGATAATGATAAAGATGCAACGGTTCAGCCAACATTAGACGTTCATCTACGGCAACAATGGGATGAACCAGCCATTAGCCAACAGCAATTACAGCAGCTGACTCAGCGCACGACTGAATTGATGGTTCAGCGTGGACTGGCCGATAGTGAAAACCTAAAGTCTTTACCGTCGCGCCTATCACGACTGGGCTCACGCTTACAGCTTGATCAAAAAGAATATCAGCTATTAAGCGCTTTAATTGCTAAGCTTGCAAAAGATTAAAGCTTCTAATGCACAGTTTTTAGGGCGTTGATCTTTTAGCATTAGCAGTAGTAGCTTTACTGTTTTGTAAGTTCTACTGTTTTGTAAGTGCTACTATTTTGTAAGTGCTATGATTTAATAGTGAATTTAATAATAAAAAGGAGTGAACAATGAATTGGACGGTTTATTTATCTGGAGAAATACACAGCGACTGGCGACAAAAAATTATGCAAGGCGCGAAAGAGCATGGTCTTGCTATTACCTTTACCTCAGCTGTGACTGACCATGAAGCCAGCGACGCGGCTGGTGATGTGTTGGGTGAAAATGACAATGGATTCTGGCGTGACCATCAGTCATCAAAGGTGAATGCGATTCGTACTAAAAATATGATTCAAAAATGTGATATCGCTATCATTCGCTTTGGCGATAAATACAAACAATGGAACGCCGCATTTGATGCCGGCTACTGCGCCGCTTTGGGCAAGCCTTATATTACCTTGCATGCTGAAGATATTATTCATCCGCTAAAAGAAGTTGATGCGGCAGCAATGGCATGGGCGCAAACGCCTGAACAGGTTGTCGAGCTGTTAAAATATGTGACGAGTGATAATTAATTAGCATATATAGTCACATAGGATTGTTTGTAGAAAAATCACCACTGATTGGCGTTTTATCTATGCATACTCTGTTTTAATTTATCACTCATCGCTATATTTTGTACTGTTAAACTGCTATAACTAAAAAGATTGTTATCAAAAATACGATAGGACGCCTTATGTCATTGCCAGCCAAATTATTCAAATCGCTTGCCAGCATCAAAAAAGACCTAAAAGAAGACATCGATGCGGTATTCAACCGTGACCCAGCGGCACGGAATAGTCTGGAAGTCATCCTGACCTATCCTGGTATCCATGCGCTTGTCTTACATCGTGGCGCGCATTATCTTTGGAATCATGAACAGAAACTGGCGGCGCGCGTTATCTCTTATGGCTCGCGCATCGTCACTGGTATCGAGATTCATCCTGCTGCCAAAATCGGTAGGCGCTTCTTTATTGACCACGGCGTCGGGGTTGTGATTGGCGAGACTGCAGAGATTGGTAATGATGTCACTCTGTATCATGGCGTTACCCTTGGCGGCGTTTCGTGGAATAATGGCAAACGCCATCCAACGCTAGAAGATGGCGTGACAGTTGGTGCGGGTGCCAAAGTATTAGGACCATTTACCGTCGGTAAAAACGCTAAAATCGGCTCAAATGCGGTTGTTGTCAAACCTGTGCCAGCAGGTGCGACAATGGTCGGTAGCGCGGCACGTATGATCTCAGACAATCACGATGAAAAAGGCAACCCCATTGCGACCAAAGTCCAAGATGCCAAACAGCAAGAAAAAGTCGCGCAAGCTGGCAGTACTGACAAAGTAAAAGACACAGTATCGAATACCAAACGAACCACAACCTTTCAGGCTTACGGTATTGACCCTTTCTCTCAAGACCCTGTCGCAGAAGCCTTTGCTAAAATGCTTGAACATATCCAGCAATCAGAAAACCGCCTAGATCAATTGCAAAGCGCGATGTGCAAAATCGATCCTAATTTTTGCCGAAAGGAATACGACAAGCTGTGCTTAGAGGATTTAGATGTAATTGGCCGGTCTGATATAGATGCAGCAGGCGCTGAGCAGAAGTAAGCTGCTAGCTATCTTAGATACTAAATAAAAAGAGGCCAAACAGCCTCTTTTTTATGTTAACTAATTGATAAATAGCGTTTTATCTATTAGCTATTAAACAGATAATATTTATAAGAATGACGAGTCAGGCTGCGTCAAAAACTCTATTTCTTCGCCACTTGAAACCCGTCCTAAAATGTCATTACGATGAGGATAACGACCAAATCGATCGATAATGACTTTATGTTTCATCTCAGCCTCTACGGTATCGGCATTAGTATATTGCTCAAACAGGGTGACTGCTCGTTGATGAATCAGTTTTGACTCACTGTGCATATACGGCATAAGTATAAACTTACGCGCCTCTACGGTTTCAAGTATTTCTAATGCGCCAGCAGTAACCGCTTCTTGAGCGAGCGCCAATGCCATACTATCTTGAGCAAAGGCCGCTGGCGTATCACGGTAAATGTTGCGCGAAAACTGGTCTAAAATGATTATCTCAGCCAACCTACCCTCAACACTACATCGCCATTCATATAACTCTGACGCCGCTGCTTGCTCGAGCAATTCACTGTATCGCTCGATTAATAACTTATCAAAATCTACGTCTTTCTCAAAAAACTGTTGGCTACCGACCTCTTTAAAACAAAAATCTAATATCACTTTATACATCATTTTCTCAAACTCATTATCTAAAGGTATGATTTACAGGCTAAATTTAAAATTATTGTCTAAAAATATTGAATATTCGCTTATGGTTTCATATCCACTAATGAATATTCAGCCATCATGGCTTATACTTTTCATTATCCATAAATAAAAATAGGAAGTATCATGGCTCGTTTACAAGACAAAGTTATCATTATCACAGGCGCGGCTCAAGGGATGGGCGAAACTCATGCGCGTTTATGTATGGAAGAAGGTGCTAAAGTCGTCTTGACCGATATTAATTCTGATAAAGGCGATGCATTGGCAAAAGAGCTTGGTGATAACGCCCTCTTTATCAAGCATGATGTCACCAATGAAGATGATTGGGCACAAGTCGTTAAAGCAACCCAAGAAAAATTTGGTCAAATCGATGTCTTAGTCAATAATGCAGGTATCACGACGCACAAATCTATCTTAGATACCTCGGTAGAAGACTACCGCAAGATTCTAGAGATTAACCAAGTGTCGGTCTTTTTAGGCATGAAAGCGGTTATTCCAACGATGAAAGCAGCCAAACAAGGCTCTATCATCAATATCTCATCGATTAATGGCTTAGTTGGCGGCGCTATCGGTTATACCGATTCTAAATTTGCGGTACGCGGTATGACCAAAGCGGCAGCATTAGAGTGCGCCCCTCACGGCATTCGCGTGAACTCCATTCATCCAGGCGTCATCGCCACACCAATGATTATGCAAGGCGATACCAAAGACGCGGTTGAGGCTTTTGCCAAAACCATTCCGATGAGACGTGTGGCGCAGCCAGAAGAAGTCAGCGGCATGGTGCTATTCTTAGCGTCAGATGATTCAAGCTACTCAACAGGTTCAGAGTTTATCGTTGATGGTGGTTTAACGGCGCAATAATAATTTTTGGGCTGAACCATGTAAATTTGATAAAAGCTGGGCATTTTGCCTAGCTTTTATTTTGAGACACTTGAAGAAAAACATTATCCTTTAATAAACCCTTCTTAATCTTTTGAATAACTATTTAAAACTAACTCTTCAACCCCTGCTCTTTCATGGGCCTTAAATGGATATCGATCTGACATTATTATCCATTTTTTGCTTAGGCTATTTTGCTTATCATCTAATTTTATTAGTAAAATATCGATATCCATGGTGACTATTTTTATAGGATTTTTTATTGACTCAGAGGAACGCTGTCTACCGCAATCACTTTCAAACTGCTTAAAGGTCTGCTGCAACTGTTGCAAGGTCATGGCAGATGTAAGGGTTAGATAAACACACTGATTGGTATAATCAGGTTTTGGCAACTCAGATGTCGCCGTAAAATCAGGGTTTTGAAACTCCGTTGATAGCTGTATCTCGCCTAAATCGGCTAATTTCTCTCGAATGAGCGATAAGTATTTTTCTGCTTGATAGTTACTACCCAAAGCCAATAGCACCGCCGTCACAGAATGCGTTTGCAGCTGTTCAGGCACGCACTTTTTTAAGTCATCAAGATTCAAATTAGCCAGATTTTTATGCATCTTACGCATCATCGCCTTTGCTTGCAATTGGCTTGTCAGCACCGGCTTTGGCATAGCGTGTGATTTGCACCCCAACCGCATCAGCCTGCTGAATAGCAGTCGGCTTGGCAACGCTTAATGTAATTTTATGACAGTTGTATTTTGCCAGTAGCTTATCAGCAATTTGCCCAGCCAAATGCTCCAGCAACTGTGCCTTAATTGCTTGACACCATTCGCTGACATCATCACAGACTGCTTTGTAATTGAGCGCATCATGGACATCGTCTGAAACAGCAGCTTTACTAATATCTGTTTCAAGCGCTATATCAATTAGGAGCGGCTGCGTAATAGCGCGCTCCCAGGCGTAAACACCGATGACTGCTTCTACTGTTAAGCCTTTGACAAATACCACATCAGATTCGGTATGAAACATGCGCTCATCCTTATTTATTAATTTTTTAACTGAGCTTTTTAATTTAAGTCTTTAGCCCAAAATTTTATTTACTTTGTTTTTTTTACTTACTTTGCTGCAACGCTTCTTCGCGCAAGCGCTCGGCTTTTAATGCTTTACTAGGACGATGACGCCACAAGTCTATGCTGAATAATAACAGACCGAGCCAAATCAAACCAAAGACGGCTAAACGGTTTAAGTCAAAAGGCTCTTTATAATAAAATACCGCCAAGAAGAAAATAAAGGTCGGCGTCAGATAATTCATAAAGCTTAAAATACTATAAGCAACCAGTTTAGTCGATCTATTAAATAACAGTAACGGTATCAGCGTAATCGGACCTGCCAGCATCAATAACCAGATGTTTGGCGTAAACCAAAAGCTCAGCTGGCTACTGACCACATCCGCTTGCCAAAACCACCAAATAAAGATAGGTACCAGCATCGTTGTTTCAACAAACATCGCATCGACCGCAGTCAATGGCGTTTGGCGCTGAATCGTGCCATAAGTACTAAAACTAAAAGCAAGAATGAGTGATAACCATGGCAGACTACCGAGCATGACTACCTGAATGACCACAGACAATAGCGCAAACCCAATCGCGACCCATTGCAGGGTACGCAGACGCTCTTTGAATAAAATCATCGATAGCGCCACCCCAACTAATGGCCCGATAAAATATCCTAAGCTCGCCTCAAGGATTTGATCGTGATTGACCGCCCATACATACGTGAGCCAGTTGGTGGCAATAATAATACCTGACAAAAACGTCAATCCTATCCACTTTGGATTTTGCTTTAAAGTATCTATCCACTGCCAGCGCTTGGTCACGACCACGACGATGAGCAAACAGGCAAACGTCCAAACAATACGATGACCGATGATTTCTGTCGCGTTATAAGCGGCTAATTGTTTAAAATATAAAGGAAATGCGCCCCATATACAAAAAGCAATCAGCGCAGTGACGATACCACTTCGTGTGGTTTTAATGGGAACGACTGGTTTTTTGACAACATTTTGAGTAGTCATAAGGCAAGACAACTTAAATTAGAGCAAAGCGCGACCTCACCTAATGTTTATCAATAATGAAAACTTAGCGGTAAGAGCGCAGGGTTACTACATATAGGGTAGAAAGTAAAAAGCAATGCGTTAATACCATTTAAGTATCAACACATTGCTCACGACAACAACGTTAAAAAATGACTTTAAAACGACTTTTACATTAAGGTTTACAAGTAACCTTTTAGATTTTATTGAATCCCGAAAGACAGCACTTTAAGATTCTATAATTTAAAGACCAGTACTTTAAAAACCAAAATTCAAAAACCAATACTTTAAAAGCAAATAATAAGGCTTACTATTTTAATATGGCATTAAGCTGCACCATTATCCACTTTAATAGACATACCAATTTGATTGGCAAGCTCAGCAAATCCTGGGAAACTGGTATTGACGGTTTCAACACCTTCGATGGTAATTTGCTTAGAAGCACGTAAGCTGGCAACCGCAAAGCTCATGGCAATACGATGATCATGATGCGAGATGATATGTCCGCCGCCAAAGACTGGCTGGCTGTTATTCACTTCATTAACATCAGCATTACTGCCCTTACCTTCGATGCCCTTACCTTCAATAATCAGCCCGTCTTCAGTCACCGTACAATCAATGCCTAGGGTTTGTAGACCATCTGCCATGACAGCAATACGATCCGACTCTTTCACGCGCAATTCTTTTGCACCGGTTAACACTGTGCGACCTTGGGCACAGCTAGCAGCAATGAACAATACTGGGAATTCATCAATCGCTAAAGGTACTAAATATTCTGGGATATCAATACCGACTAAGTTTGAACTACGAATAGTAATATCAGCGACTGGTTCGCCGCCGACATGGGTCTCATTACTTAAGCTGATATCAGCATTCATCAGTTTTAAGATATCGATGATACCGGTACGAGTGGGATTGATACCGACTTGCGTTAGCGTCAACTCGCTACCCTGACTGATAGCCGCAGCGACCATAAAGAATGCCGCCGATGAGATATCAGCAGGCACAGCAATATCACCACCTGTGAGCGTGCCACCACCTTCGACGCTGACGCGATTGCCATCAACAGTCACAGGATAACCAAAGGCTGATAGCATACGCTCGGTATGATCGCGGCTAACTTCAGGTTGAATGACAGTCGTAGTACCTTTTGCCCAAAGTCCAGCCAGCAATAAGCAAGACTTGACCTGTGCAGACGCGACCGGCATATCATATTCCATACCTTGGAGAGGCTCACCAACATTCGCACGACCCGTAATACTCAGCGGCGCAGTACCATTATGACCGGTACTTTGAATGACCGCACCCATCTCACGTAACGGCGCGGCCACACGTTCCATCGGGCGCTTGTTTAGACTGGTATCGCCTGTTAATACACTATCAAATGACTGCGCCGCTAAGATACCCGCTAGCAGACGCATACTGGTGCCTGAGTTGCCCATGTATAATGGTGTTTTGCTTGGCTTTAAACCATTCATACCAACGCCATGGATGGTCAACTTGCCTTTATCAGGGCCTTCAATGCTCACACCCATATCACGAAACGCCTGCAAAGTGGCAAGCGCATCTTCACCTTCCAAAAATCCAGTAACATTGGTGACACCTGTCGCAAGGCTACCAAGCATAATACTGCGATGCGAGATCGACTTATCACCAGGAATGGTAATGGTGCCAGAGACGGTGTTGCTAGGGGTAATATTATAAGAAGCTGACATGGCAGAAGTATCCGTATAAGGGGTGCTGGCTAACATATGGCCAAAATGTCGCCGTGCGGCTTGCGCGCGGCCCAAAAGTCCCATCAGGGCGGTTGAATCTTTATCAATAATAAGCTGGCGCATGGTCTGTAGATAAACGCCATACTCATCAAGGGCGCTCACAATGGCGCTTTGATTGGCAAAAAATATATCATGCCACATTTTAGGGTCGCTGGCAGCAATGCGGCTGAAATCTCGAAAACCACCCGCTGCATAACGAAACATATCTAAATTATCATCATGACTCGCCAGCTGCTCAACCAAATTAAACGCCAGCAAATGCGGTAAATGACTGGTATGCGCCAATATCGCATCATGATGATCAGCTGCCATCGGCATGACAGTCGCACCTACCGCTTCCCATAACTGCCGTAGCTTAGCAATGGCGCTATCATTGGTCGTTGGTAGCTCGCAGATAATGACGCTACGATTGACGAATAGAGTGGCGCGCCTGGCATGATACCCTGAATTTTCAGCACCAGCAATCGGATGCGCGGGTACAAAGCCCGTTGGTAATGAGGTAAAGACCGCTTTTGCCGCCTCAATGATATTAACCTTGGTACTACAGACGTCGGTTATCATGCAATCATTAGCAAGCTGTCCGTTATCCATCGCGGTTTTGATATCAACAAACACGGCCTCTACTGCTTGCACTGGCACGGCGATGACAATTAAGTCACTGCCTGATACCACTTCACTTAAGACGGCACTACCCGCATCTAGCAAACCTTGCTGAATGGCTTCGTCGATGCTCGGTGCATGTCTATCAACCGCCACCAAGCGCTCACTTAAACCATTGTCTTTGATGGCTTGGGCAAGACTTGCACCAATAAGCCCGAGACCAATGACACAAACTTGCTTAAATAACGGCGGCTGACTATGGATATTGCTAATATTATTTTTCTGGCGACTCACGGCGTTTCTCTTTCAACAAACCAACATCAGTAAGCGTAAAGCAAGCTGATATTAGCGTCATAAAATTGAATAATTAATTGAATCAGTTGCTTATTAAACGACAGATAGCTGAGTTTTTATCAGTCATCAGTCAAGATTGAACGTAGGGTATCAATCAGGCGCATATTATCTTCTGCAACCCCTACCGTGATACGTAGCCAGTTAGGCAAGCCATAACTCTCTAGTGGACGGACTATCACGCCCTGCTCTAGCAATGCTTGATGAATAGAAGCAGCGGTTATATCCTCCATCTCAACTTCTATTTCAACCATAATAAAGTTGGCATGCGACTTGATAAACCCTAACCCTAATGCGTCAAACTGCTTTTCTAACCAGCGCATTTGCTCTTGGTTATTGAGCCTCGATTTTTCAATAAAGTCTTGGTCAGCAAGCGCGGCGGCGGCAGCGGCGAGTGCCACCCTACTGACATTAAATGGCTGACGAATGCGATTGAGTAAATCTGCGACCGGCACTGAGCTAAGCGCATAACCAACACGTAAACCCGCCAATCCGTAGGCTTTGGAAAAAGTACGTACAATAATCACGTTATCAAATTCATCGAGCAGCGACCTATTGTTACTCTCAGGGCTATATTCGATATAAGCTTCATCTAACACGACCAATACCGAGCTTGGCACACTAGCGACAAACGCACGTAGCTCTTCATGCGCAAGCTGGGTGCCGGTTGGGTTATTAGGATTGGCGATAAACACCATCTTGGTATTAGGATTGTCCGCTACCGCCTGACTCATCGCCTTTAAATCATGACCAAAGCGACTGGCAGGTACTTCTATGCCTGTCGCTCCTTGCATTTTGGCCAGCATCGGATAAATGATAAAGGCGTATTGGCTATAAATGATGGCATCATCACTACCGGCAAAACTACTCGCTAGAATATATAATAAATCGCTAGAACCATTACCCAAGGTAATTTGCTCGACACTGACATCATTGACATCAGCAAGCGCTTGCTTGAGATAATAACCATTGCCATCAGGATAACGTGCCAACTCACCCAATTGCTCGGTAATCGCGAGCGTAACGTGCGGTGAGCAGCCCAGTGGATTCTCATTACTGGCAAGCTTTACCACGTCTGAGACGCCATATTCACGCGTCAACTCCTCAACCGGCTTTCCCGTTTGATAAGGCGCCAGCTCTAAAATACTGTCATAAGCAGGCATTAGCGGTGATAAATTTGACTCTGTCGAATGAGATGACTGCATGATTTATCCTTAAAGGTGATAACGCATTTGTTGCTGGTTAATACCTGTTTAGTAATATCTACTTGTTAATATCTGCTTATTAAGCATTGCTAGCGGTTTGATAAATACTTTAACTAAGCCAGCTTTATAGCACGGCTTTTGGATAAGAACCTAGAATACGCAAATCTTTGACCAATGGTCGGATATCAGCAATCGCTGCACTCACATTTGCGTCTTCAATGTGTCCATCCATATCGATAAAGAACACGTAAGCCCATTTATTCGGACGTTCAGGGCGGGTCTCGATACTGGTCATCGACACGCCATGATAAGACAAAGGCTTTAAGATTTCGATCAGGGCGCCCGCTTTATCATGCGCTGAAACCATAATTGAGGTTTTATCGTGTCCTGATGGCGCTATCGCCTCGTGACCGATAATTAGGAAACGCGTGGTATTGCTTGGATTGTCTTCGATGTTTGAGTAAAGCTTATGTAAATCGTACTCTGCAGCAGCTACATCACCGGCAATCGCCGCTGAATGCCATTCGTTTTTGAGACGACGGGCCGCTTCGCCATTACTTGATACTGCCACGCGCTCGACATTTGGATAATTAACATCAAGCCAATGACGGCACTGCGCCAATGACTGCTGATGCGAGTAGATACGGCTTAAGCCATCTATCTTGGTATGTTCAGCGACCAAGAAATTCTGGTGAATAGGCAACTCAACTTCACCGATTATCTTTAACGTAGAAGATAAGAAACCATCTAAGGTATGGTTAACCACGCCCTCTGATGAGTTTTCAACTGGTACCACACCATACATCGCCGTGCCCGCTTCGACTTCGCGAAAGACGTCAGTAATGGTATTTAGTGGCACAGTATCAGCAGCTTTACCAAAGTGCTTTAATGCTGCAGCATGGGTAAAAGTACCAACAGGGCCTAAGAAAGCAATACGTTGCGGCGCTTCTAAGTCGAGGCAGACCGACATGATTTCACGGAATAAGCGTGCCATTTTTTCATCGGCAATAGGTCCGGTATTACGTTCCATTACCGCTTTTAAGACTTGCGCTTCACGCTCAGGACGATAAAAAATAGGATTGGTCTTTTCAGCATCAGGACTATTGGCAACGTGGTTTTTCTTCACGGTCGCCACTTGCTGAGCCAGTTTGGCACGATTGTTAATCAGCGTCTGAATTTCGCAGTCTACCGCATCAATACTTTGGCGCAATGTGTTTAAAAACGCTTTATCAGTTGCAGCCTCGCTGACGCTTGCAGGGGTTTGGTTTATCTTGTCTACATTTTGCTCTGGTGACTGCTCACTCATTACCGCCCATCCTTTTTCAAATGTTGTTACTAAAGTTTATAACTGTTATCTGTTAGCTATGGCTGTCTGTGCAATACGCTTGTTTTAATAATAAATGCTTACTTACTTTTGATGTTTCGCGCGCGCTAAACAGCGGATCGGCTCTACTATAGCAAAAACTATCGACAGTGCCCATTCGTAAATGCGTGTAAACGGTCAATTTGCTATAAATCTTAGCACAGTTATACCCTATAACGACTAAGCTCTGTGAAACTATCAGGCTACAGACGCTTAAATCTATGATACAGTTTAAAGGCTCTTACTAAAGGCGCATAGTTTTAATTAAATACTCTTATTAAAGGCGCATAGTTTTAACAGCGTATAAGCTTTAATAATGCTTAATTTTTAATAGCGTATAAGCTTAATAAGTTTAAGTTTAAAAAACCGCTAAGACGCTATTGCTAAGCAAAATCCCAAGCAACACCACCATGATAAACCGCTGTATGAATAAAAAAACATCATGGACAACAAACTTAAATAACACCGCTAAATAAGAACATAACAACGTTAATTGACCATACCAAGGATATCTGATGAGCGCATTACAACAGCTTCGCACCATGACCACTATTGTCGCTGATACGGGCGATCTTGCCGCCATTGCGCGCCTAAAACCCATCGATGCCACTACCAATCCCAGTCTCATTACCAAAGCGCTCATTCATCCGGATAATGAAGCCATGCTGTCAGAAACCATGAGTCGCCATCGCGGTGATATCGATGCGGTGATTGATGAGCTGACCATTCAAATTGGCTGTAATATTCTGGCATTGATTGAAGGTCGCGTTTCAACCGAAGTCGATGCACGCTTATCTTATGATACCCAAGCGACCATTGATAAAGCCTTAAGCTTTATGGAAGCCTATCAAAAAGCAGGTATCGACTCAGAGCGCGTCTTGATTAAGATGGCAGCAACGTGGCAAGGGATTGAGGCCGCACGTTATCTTGAAACCCAGGGTATTCACTGTAATCTGACGTTATTATTCGGTCAGCATCAAGCGATTGCCTGTGCCGATGCTGGCGTGACGCTGATCTCCCCTTTTGTTGGGCGTATTTTAGATTGGCAAAAACGCCAGCAAAACCGCCAAAACGTTCCCGCTTCAGACGATATGGGCGTGCAATCGGTCAAGCTTATTTATCAATATTACAAGCAGCATGGCTATAAAACGCAAGTGATGGGAGCCAGTTTCCGCTCGACTGAGCAAATATTGGCATTGGCGGGTTGTGACCTGTTAACCATCGCGCCCAATCTCATCGATGAGCTGGCAGCGATGGATGTTGAAGTAACGCGCCAGCTATCACCAAGCATGTCAATGGATTTGGCCGACATGACCAAAGTCAGCTTAACGCATGACGAATTCAGTGCCGCTTATCAACAAGATACGGTCACACAAGACTTATTACCTAAGGGTATCGATGGCTTCATCGGTGCGCGTGATGAGCTTGCGAAAATGCTAGCAGACATGCGTGATTAACAACCAAACTGACTATATGTCCGAGGTCTCTGCCTGCTAATCACGAGTGCTGAGATTGCCACAGCGTGAACCGCTTGTCATAAAAGAAATTTGCCTGCCCCTATTAAGTTGGCTATGATGAGCGACTTTATATAACAAAAAGCAAGGCTCGATTATGAAACGGCTAGCAGTGATATTAGCAGGTAGTACGCTTGCAATGAGTGGCTATGCGGCAAACTGGTTAGAGGTATCAAAAAGTCAGACTGGCTCTATTTTTAGCTTAGATTTGGATTCTATCGAACGCTCAGACATTCATATTATTGACGAAAAAGCAGTCGAAAATATTACCGTCTCGATTCGTAGAACCTATCCTGCACCAAAAACCGTGGTGACAAAGGATAGTAAAGAAAAAGACAGCAAGGAAGGTAAGGACAAACAGACTAAAGAAACCGACATCCATCATAGCGACCAGCAATTACTCATCTCTTGTAAGGATTCTAGCTACTATCGGCGCGCTTACGTCAACTACGCTGCTGACGATAAAGTGTTAAAATCTTGGCAATCAGAAAAGCCAATATTGACGACTAAAGACTTTAAGGTGACCAAGCCGAAAACAATTAGTCGCATGCTCGTAGAGCAGGCCTGTAAAAGTTACCAGCAAGATAAGTAACGCAGGTCAAGACAAACAAAATACATGCCATTAAAAAGCGCGCTGAACTATTCAGCGCGCTTTTTATTATGCTAAAAAACTCTTCTCTAAGCTTTTAAAACCGTATAAACCGGCACGGGGAATTCGCCGTGCAAATCAACAAGGTCTAACAATACCAATGCGCCGACCACGGTGTGCTTAGCAGACTTGCACAGCTCATAAGCAGTCATCAGCGTACCGCCAGTAGCCAAAATATCATCGACCAATAACACGCGCTCAGGTGGCAAATTATTTTGCATCTCAAGCGTGTCTTTACCATATTCTAAAGCATAAGCTTTATTGGCAACCGGTGGTGGTAATTTGCCAGGTTTACGCAGCAAAATCATACCCTTACCCAAGCGACCTGCTAGCAAACTGGCAAATACAAATCCGCGCGCCTCAACTGCACCCAAGCAATCGACGTCATCAAGCAGACCCGCAGGCAGTACAGCTAGCATCTCATCAATCACAGCATTAATATGACTGCGCAGTAACGGCGTAATATCATAAAAATCAATGCCAACTTTTGGGAAGTCTGGTACTGTGCGAATGATTTGCCAAAATGGATGATCAGTATTGAGTGTCGGCGAGGATTTGGTTGTGGTATTAGCTGATGAAACGTCGGCAGTAGCGCTCATGATAACCCTTTGCGTATAGTACTTGAAGAGGATATGACAGTGATGGTCGATATCTCAATTGGTAAAATTGGTAGCAAGAATTATAGCATAATCGACTTTATGGCGGAGATAAAACTGGCGAAGTTAGCACTACTAAAACCATTAAGTGGGTACTCTACGACTTGATAAAAGCTGGTTAATCTCAATATACAAGTGTAAACTTAACTATGAAAATTACGGTTATATGATAAACTACGTGCGTTTTTACGGTCTAAATATTGACTATAGTAGTGAATATAAGCCTTAAAAAAACACCTAGTAACACTGGTTTTAATAACAGTGACAATAATCGATAGGACTATTTATGAAACGTTATGAATGTATTGTCTGCGGCTGGATATATGACGAAGAGCTCGGCTGTCCTGAAGAAGGCATCGCGCCTGGCACTAAATGGGAAGATATCCCTGATGATTGGATTTGCCCAGAATGCGGCGTTGGCAAGCTTGATTTTGAGATGCTCGAACTTTAAGCCAATGACCGTTTAAATAGGATACTTCATGACACAATCAAACCCCATCAATAGTGCGCCTAAGATTCTAGAAGCGCCTGAGATTTCAGAGGAAAATGGCAATTACCCAACCCCTGAATGGCAGCAATTTGGCAACCATAATTGGCGTGCATCCGACTTAAGCGAGCATCTTCATCAAGCAATGATAGATATTGGTGACGGTATCGAGCTGTGCGTTGAGGCGGGTGGTAATCCAAACAATCCGCCACTACTCATGATTATGGGACTTGGCTCACAAATGATATTTTGGCCAAATAACTTTATGAAGCGCCTTATCGATGCCGGTTTTTTTGTGATTCGTTTTGACAACCGTGATATCGGCTTGTCATCTAAAGTACAGATTGATGGTTTGCCACGTATCAGTCAATTAAAAATGATGATGCGCCTGCAGACAGGTCTGTCGAATAAAGGCGCGCAGGTTGCTTATAACTTAACCGATATGGCGGAAGATACGGCGCGTTTAATCAAAGCCTTGCACCTGAGTAAAACGCACCTACTTGGCGCTTCTATGGGCGGTATGATTGCTCAAATCGTCGCCGCGCGTTATCCAAGTCTAGTACAGCGCATGGCCTTGATGTTTACCACCACCAACCGCGCCTTTTTAAACCCGCCTAAGCCGAAGCAGTTATATACCCTCATCAATCGCCCTGAGAGCCATTCTGAGCGTGATATTGTGCGTCATAGCGTCTGGTTTATGAAGACTGTCGGCACGCCTGGACACGTCAATGTGCGCATGGTGCGTGACATCGCTAAGATACGTTATCAGCGTAATTTTCATCCACTCGGTACCGTACAACAGCTCAATGCTATTTTAGCTTCAGGCTCGATTAGCAAATACAGTAAGCAAGTTAAAGCACCGACGATTGTGCTGCATGGTAGCGCAGATGGGCTGTTACCCGCCTCGCAAGGACGAGTGGTTGCAAAGACCATTCCCAATGCAAAATTCCATTTAATCGAAGGTATGGCGCACGATATTCCAGAATACTATCAGCCTTATATGGTCGACTTGATTAGCAATCATCTGTTAGAAAAGTAATGTTTTAAGCTTACAAATTTGATTAATGAGCCATAAAAAAGAGTGTCAGAGCGATGGATTATCCATCGCTCTGACACTCTTTTTTTACCTGCAAAATTAAGCGCGATATTAAATGATAAGTGCTAAGTATCAATCACAACCAACACTGCTACCCTCTTTATCAATACACATCTTAGCCCCATTTTTTAAATTACCAATCCATGCTTTGCCATTTGTGAATACAAATGCTGCCTGGTCTTTATAACTATCGCCTACGCTCACACCGCTCTTATCAAAACGGAAAGGAATTACCAACTCGCCGCCTAAATTAACAAAACCCCATTCGTTATCGATGCGTACGCCCGCCAGTCCTTCAGAAAATGGACGCACCTCATCAAACGAATACGTAATCATCGTGACATTATTGTCATCAACAAAGCCCCACCTACCATCTTGTTGACGTGGCTGTAGCGTGGTAAAAGGACTAGACGGCGCTGATTGTTGCATCTCCTTGGCGTTTTCGTTAGTTGTCGATGTTTGGCTATCAGCCTTACTGTTCGAATTCGGGTCACGCGTGGGTTTGCCATTTTTATCCAACCAGCTGATGGCTTGGTTTTTACGCACGCGCGTCATGCCGCCACGATAATCATCGATATCACTAATCGCGGCAGAAAATGGCACGATTGTTTTATTAGCGGTATCGATGACCCCATAATGACCGTTTTGTTTGACCACGATGCGACCTTCAGACACGGGACGCGCCCAACCTTGACTCTCCTTGAGCATATCGTACATCGCAGGGATAGTCTCGCGACCTTGCATATTGACGTAACCCACCCGCCCGTTACGCAGTACCGGTAGCAGTCCGCCCGATATTTTATCGGCATCTACTTTTTGATAGCGGGATAAATCAACCACGCTTTTACCTTGTTTATTAATCAAGGCAACTGGTGCGCCAAAATCTTTTATCGCTAAAAAATAGCCGCTACTCGCTGTACAAGAGACATTTTTATAATAACTTTTGGGAATTTTACAGCTGGCTGCTTGGGCATTTGACATCAAAAAAGGCGTAGCGGTTACAACGCTCATCACAAACAGGCTCATCACAAAACTGCCGCGTGACAATTGTAGCGGTAATCTAGAGAGGGAGAGTTTTTGTCGTCTTGATATAGAACGTAGCAGCATAAGCAAACCTAGGCTAAAAGTAATAGAGGCTATTTGAAAATTTAAAGCGTGTCGTTATTCTAAAACATTAAGGGTTTTAAAATGCAGATAGCTAGTAGAGTAACAAATAGCGACGTTTGCGCCAATGTTATTCCTGTAAGAAGATGACTGATTTATTTATGGTGTGTGATAAGTCATTATAAAATAAATCGCCCTAAACCATTCCATTTCGAGTGCAAAACACTGACAATATAGCTTATTTAAATCACCGCTTTAGCAAACAACAATTAAAAAGCATCTTAAAAAAAGCATCATAGTAATGAGATAAGGATATTGCATGGCTACTGCCTCTTCACGCTCTGCCGCTACTGGCTTAGTCATTGGTTGTGTTATTTTTGGTTTGGGTAGCTTGATTGTTGCTCATGTCGATATCGGTGGCTGGGCGATGTCATTTTGGCGGCTGGCTATTTCAGGCGTGGTATTTGCTGTATTGGCTAAAGTAACGGGGCAGCGATTACCGCGCTCAAAGCGTGCTATTTTTTACGGTTTATTATCGGGCGCATTTTTAGGACTCGATTTGGCACTCTGGCATGAGAGTATTTATGCGGTCGGTCCTGGTATCTCAACCTTACTTAATAGCTTGCAGATTTTCTTTTTAGCGGCCATTGGATTTTTATATTTTAATGAGCGCCAATCTATCTTGCAGCTTATCAGTTTATTTTTAGCCATGCTAGGCGTAGCAATGATAGGCAGACCTGAGTTTGCGCGAAATACTGCCGCGACTTGGGGTTTCGTCACGGGCATCGTCTCAGTCGCCATGCTTGCCGCGTCGATGATCTTTATCCGCACAACCCACGATACTGAGCCAACGCCGATATTTATGCTTATGCAACTGATTAGCATCGGCGGCGTAGTGGCAATGATTGTCCCGATGTTCGTGTTCGATATGGGCAATATTTTGCCCAATACGTGGTCTGAGATTGGTTGGGTATTGATTTATGGCACGGTGATGCAATGCTTAGCGTGGGGGCTTATCGCCTACTCTATTCCTAAGCTGTCCTTGGCATTGACAGGGCTGCTGTTATTGACCGAGCCCATTGCCGCTTTGGTGATTGATTATAGCTGGCTCGATAAACCGATTAATACTCTACAATGGAGCGGCGCACTGCTGACCATGTTTGCCATTTATCTAGGCTCACTGAAACCCAAACCACGCGCATTAAGACGCTACCGATTCTTTGCACGGTTTTATAAGCGTAAATACAAGTAAAAGCTAATAATGAGACTATAGTAAATCCAGACTTACTATTTATTTGAAAACAGCTTCTTTGCTAAAGGCCAAACAATTAAGACTGATAGAGCAGCTATAATAGGTGTTGTGAGTGAGCTTGATTTAGGTATTACAAACTCAGATAATAATGTTGCTATTACTACAAATAGACCTGTAAATAAAGCAACCTTTATATTTTCTTTCATATAACACCTACCCTAATTTATTAATAACCTATAACTTAGTTAACGACATTATAGCTTTATTAACAACCAAGTTATAAGTTAACTTTTTTGAAGATTAAATAAAGCATTTAGCACAATAGCCGTTAAAGTAGCCGTTCCGATACCACCCAAATCAAAGCCACCTAGATGCAAGCTAAAATTACCCGTCCCCATGATTACGGTGACCGCGGCAATGATTAAATTGCTGTTTTTGCTAAAGTCGATATGATTGTCTATCCAAATTTTTGCCCCTGCAATCGCAATCAAACCAAATACCACAATAGATGCGCCGCCCAATAAAGCCGCCGGTATCGTTTGAATAATTGCGCCAAACTTTGGTGATAACCCAAGCAAGATAGCCACCAGACCTGCTACCACAAAAATCGTCGTGCTATATACTTTGGTTACGGCCATGACACCGATGTTTTCTGCATAAGTGGTCACACCTGTACCACCAAAACCTGCCGAAAACGTTGTCGCCAAGCCATCAGCAAAAAATGCCCGACCCATATAAGGCGTTACTCGCGCTTTAGTCATACCTTCGACTGCTTTAAAGTGCCCTAAGTTTTCGGCAACTAAAATAAAGGCAACAGGCGCAATTAATATAATCGCACTCATCTCAAAACGCGGTGAATGAATACTTGGCAGACCAAACCATGATGCTGCTGACACACTAGTAAAGTCAATCGGAACGCCATACCCGAGCACATTGGTCATGAAAAAATAGGCGATATACGACAATATCAAGCCAACCAATAGCAGCAAACGGCGCAGCATACCGCGGGTAAATACCGCCACCCCACTGATAAACAATACCGTCAGCGTAGCCATCCATGCATCAAACTGGTTGGCAGATACCCCTTGAATGGTCACTGGTGCTAAATTCAAACCAATAATCATCACAATTGCACCGGTAACAATGGGCGGCATCAAACGCTCAATCCAGCCTGTACCCGTCTTCATGACCAATAGACCTATCAGCGCATAAATGATGCCACATGCCATTATACCGCCCAAGGCGACATTCAAATTGTCATTAAATCCCACGCCTGCATAAGCCGTCACCGCAATAACCGGCCCAATAAAGGCAAAGCTTGAGCCCAAATAACTAGGCATGCGCCCACCGGTAATCATAAAAAACATCACCGTACAAATACCGGACATCAAAATGGCCAAATTGGGGTCAAAGCCCATTAATAATGGCGCCAGCACCGGCGCCCCAAACATCGCAAAAGTATGCTGCACACCTAACAAAACGCTCTTTGCGGGCGGCAAATACTCATTGATACCGACTGGATCACGATCCAAATCACCGCCATACGGACGCCACGTTGGAAACCAACGACCATTATCAAAGTCTGGATTGTGCGGATAACTCATCGCAGCTGCATCAATACCAGCCGCTTCTAATGCATTGTGCGAAGCAGATTCTTGGGTGCTATTTTCGGGGTTTGGAGAATGAGGTTCGGGAGTTGTCATGCGCTGTCCTATTTGAGCTGAGAGAATATTAGTCAGCTAAAAAACTATGAGAAATACAACTATGAGAATACAGATATGAATTCAGTCAAAACGATAACAACTAAGTCATGCCAATCATCAACAACTATAGAGGAATTAAAAAACGATAACAGCAGGAAAGTCATTTACTTTGACCAAATGCAGACCGTCAAATAGGTTCTATTAAAAGTAGTTTAAGGATTTCTGCGACGTTGTTCACTATATAGTGTTAGCAAGATTACAGGATGTTACACAGGTAATGGCTGCGAGCATGATAACGGAGTTCTATGATAAATAAAAGTTATTATTCAGCAGGTCTCTGTACGCCTATACTGGGAGACATTTATAGATAATATCCCATGTTTTTTAAATACTCACATTTATTAAAGTGTGCATTTAAATAAATGCCTGCCCTTGTCATTGTGCTGTATTTATCAAGGCTTTTGGGGCCGTTATCTATTATCTTTTTTCACACCAGTACTTAAGCCTATTTATCACATACGCTGATGCACTGACAATTTATTGGTATTTATATGATTAGTGTTTTCGACTTATTTAAAATTGGTATTGAACCGTCGAGCTCTCATACGGTCGGGCCCATGGTGGCGGCCAATTTATTTTTGACGTCATTGCTTAAGCAAAGCCCATTAACGACGATTAAAAATATTGAAATCGAGCTTTATGGCTCTTTAGCCGCTACCGGTAAAGGACATGCAACCGATACGGCGATATATTTGGGTTTACTTGGACATACGCCGAGTACCATTGATACCCGCTTGACTGGCGAATATCTAGCGCCTATTTTTGCTAATAAACAGCTTAATTTATCAGGCAAACATATTATCGACTTCGATAGCGAGCGCGATATGTATTGGTACGATGATACGGTATTGCCTTATCATCCTAATGCCTTGACCATCCGCGCGTTATTGGCCGATGGTAGCAAGTACCAGCAAACCTATTATTCGGTTGGTGGCGGTTTCGTTATCAACGAAGATGACGCAAACAATCCCGATGAGGATCATGCCAGCCCAACGATTGATATCGTTCCCTACCCGTTTAATACTGCCGCAGAGTTGCTTGAACAATGCCGTGAGCATGGGTTAAGTATCAGTGAGCTGGTACTCGCTAACGAGTGTCACTATCGCAATCAAGCAGATATCTTTAGCTATTTAGATACGATTTGGGAGGTGATGCAGGACTGTGTGACTCAAGGTTGTAAAAACAGTGGTATTTTACCGGGCGGACTTGATGTTAAACGCCGCGCTCACGATTTACATAATCAACTATGCGCTGAAAAAGACTTGCCTATCGCCAAAACCGATAAGCTCGCAGCGATGGATTGGGTTGATTTGTATGCACTTGCCGTCAATGAAGAAAATGCCAATGGCGGTAAAGTTGTCACAGCACCGACCAATGGTGCGGCGGGTATTATTCCTGCGGTCTTGCACTATTATCGTGATTTTTTACCCAATTATAACCAAGATGGCGTCCGTAAGTTTTTATTAAATGCCACCGCCATTGGCAGCTTAATTAAACAAAACGCTTCTATCTCTGGGGCTGAAGTGGGCTGTCAAGGCGAAGTCGGTTCAGCCTGTGCCATGGCAGGTTCGGCATTGGCAGAGATTATGGGCGGCTCGCCAGCCCAGTGTTTGAATGCCGCCGAAATTGGTATCGAGCATAATTTAGGTCTGACTTGCGACCCGATTGGCGGCTTGGTACAAGTCCCTTGTATCGAGCGTAATGCGATGGGCGCGGTAAAAGCCATTAATGCCGCTCGTCTTGCCTGCCGCGGCAATGGTCAGCACTTTGTCTCTTTAGATAAAGCCATTGAAACCATGAAGCAGACAGGCGCGGATATGTCTGATAAATATAAAGAAACCGCACGCGGCGGTCTTGCCATTTATGCTGACAATCGCATCCCCACGGCTACCCGCGGCGTTAGTGTTAATTACAGTCAATGTTAATCTACACAATATTTTTAATCGTTTAAAGCAAAACCAAAAAAAGCCTCTAACGATTAGAGGCTTTTTCTATAATAATCTACAACTAAAATTATTCAGCTGTTTTTGAAACAACTTCGTTTAGAATCCAAACTGGCTTAACCACCTGAGTTGCTTCATTCATAACCGCTTCTTGGCGCACATCTAAAATATAGCGATAATTTGGCTCATAAGTGAAGCCTTGAATATTACCGTTTAAAGGGGTGTAGTTTTTCTGATAAGTCTGACGATACTGCAAGCACTCTGACTCAATTTTATTGCCATTAGCATCTGGCAGCTCACAAACTGCTTTTAGTGGTGCTATTTCTATTTTAAAGCTTGGAATGTTAACCACTTTGACATTCATCGCTTCGCCTTCAACCACCATAGTACGCTCATCATTCATACCCATGGTAGAACAACCTGATAAAACAAAAGTCGTCATCAATGCAGCAATTGCTAATTTTTTCATTATTAAATCCTCAGTTTATTAGTATTAATCATTACCTTTTGAACTCATTTTAATCAATTGTCATTATTCAAAAGGTAGTAGGCATTTATGAAGATACTGTGAATAAAAGGTTCGGTTTTGAATCTACTATAACTATAAAGTCAAAACTATAAAATCGAGATAAACTCAATTTAGGTCAAATGACCCAACCTCCATCAGTACCGTCTATTGTTTACTGCAGCTAGTATAGGTCGTCGAACCCCTTAGCCTCTATAACTGCTTTGTAACGTAACGTCAGCTTTTGCAACTGATGTTAATCAACGGTTTTTATTCATGGTTTTTTATTAACGGTCTTTTATTACCGGTCTTTTATTAACAGTGATTTATCAATAGGAGATATCGCAGTATTGAATAATTTGGTATTGAATTATTTAGTATTGAACATAAAAAAACGCTCAAAACCATTTCAGCTTTGAGCGTTTGTATAAAAATATAAATGATTTTTAGCTACGATAATCGGCGTTTATTTTGACGTAATCGTAAGATAAATCGCAGGTATAAACGGTATCGTGAGCATCACCACGTGCCAAATCAATATGAATGGTAATCTCAGGACGACTCATAACCTCTTTGCCAGCCGCTTCCGTATAAGTCGGAGCCACACCACCATTTTCACAAATCATCACTTCATCTAGATAAACATCGACTTGCTCGGTATTAAGGTCGTCGATACCGGCATAACCAACCGCTGCTAAGATACGACCCCAGTTGGCATCACTGGCAAAAAACGCCGTTTTGACCAGTGGTGAATGGGCGACCGCATACGCCACATCGCAACATTCTTGCGTGGTATTGCCACCCGTGACTTTTACCGTCATAAACTTGGTGGCACCTTCCCCATCTCGTACAATCAATTGTGCCAACCGTACAAACACTGCCGTTAAGGCTTCAAATATCGGCTGATAATGCGGATGCTCTGGGCTATCAATGACTTCCGAGCTCGCTGCCCCTGTTGCAATCAAAACGCAGCAATCGTTGGTTGAGGTATCACCATCGACAGTAATGCGGTTAAAGGATTGCTCATTAATTTTGCTCAGCATTTCTTGCAATAAGTCAGCGGCGATATTGGCATCAGTGGCCACATAGCCAAGCATAGTCGCCATATTGGGGCGTATCATTCCCGAGCCTTTTGACATACCCGTAATATGATAGCTGATAGCATCGACGTCAACCTTTTCACTGGCAAGCTTTGGAATCGTATCCGTCGTACGAATACCATTGGCCGCGGCCAGCCAATTATCAGCAGCCAGATTGGCTAAGGCATTGTCTAAGCCAGCGATGACAGCATCACTATTTAGTGGCTCGCCTATCACGCCTGTCGAAAATGGTAAAACAGTACTAACATCCACGCCAGCTTTAGCAGCTAGAGCGCTACAGATATCAACCGCGCGGCGTTTACCATCAGCGCCCGTACCAGCATTGGCGTTGCCGGTATTTGTGATTAAATAACGCGGGCTGGCTTTAGCAAAGTGTTCACGTAAAACACGTACCGGTGCGGCACAAAAGGTATTTTTTGTGGTCACAACCGCAGTGGTGGCGCTATCAGCAATCTCTATCACCACCAAATCATCGCGGTCTTTGTAGCGTACGCCTGCAGCGGTGGCGCTTAGTTTAATCCCATCAATAGGATAAATCGTATTGGGTATTGCAACGTTGCCGACAGCCATCATTCAATCCTTATTCATCAATGCTGATGCATTATTTATTGGTTATAAGTTATCTTTATAAAATCTTAGTTATACGCTCTTAGTTTTACAGTCTTAGATATAAAACTTGGTGATTAAAACCTGCTGTTAATAATCAAATTATTATACTTTATTTAAGTCAAACGCTGCCCAAATTGGCGCATGATCAGAGGGTTTTTCCATGCCGCGTAACTCATAGCTAATACCCGCATCAACGCAGTGCTCTATTAAATCCGCCGTACATAAAATGTGGTCGATACGCAGACCACGTTTCGGCTCATCATTAAAACCGCGACTGCGATAATCAAACCAGCTATATAATTCGGTACTCTCTGGATAATGCAGACGATAAGTATCGGTCAGCTCGCGTGACATCAAGTCACTATACCATTCACGCTCTTCAGGTAAAAACGAGGTTTTTCTATTTTTCAGCCAACGCTTGGCATTGACCTCGCCGATACCAATATCGACATCTTCTGGGGCAATATTCATATCACCCATGATAATCAGCGAGCGCCCTTCTGCTTTTAGCGTATCGATATAGGTCATCAAATCTGCATAATAAGCACGCTTCATAGGGAATTTGGTCGGATGGTCTTGGCTCTCACCTTGCGGGAAATAACCGTTAAGCACATCCACTTCACGTCCATCGAACACATAGCGCGCATGGATAAAGCGTTTTTGCGCCTCGGCATCTTCACCAGGAAAGCCTTTTTGCACAAAAATAGGCGCAACTTTCGATAATAACGCCACGCCATAATGCGCTTTTTGACCGAAGTACTCGACGTGATAACCCAAGCTCTCGACATTTTCGAGCGGAAACTGCTCATCATGCACCTTGGTCTCTTGTAGACCCATCACATCAGGGTCGATTACCTCTCGCACCGCCTCTAGCTGATGTTGACGAGCGCGGATACCATTGATATTAAAACTGACAAAACGGGTCATAAACTGTCCTATACTAATGAATTAAAACAAAATACTGCTATAAACGAGTATTGCTATTTAAACGACCGACACTTTAAAAGTGCGACCATTAAATAGTGCGGCTATAAAATAAAGCAGAGCGGCAATATATAAAGGTTTATGATAACAGACATCGGCAAGGCTATCTGTTGCGCGCCCTTATCTCTTACGATAGAGTAGCTGTTAAAAGCAGCCACAGATGCGTTATCGACTTTTTCTTATTTTTATAACCATATCTATAAATGTTTAAACCCTAAAAATAAATTATTAAGTAAATTTACTGAGCAACATTATGACAATTATGAATAAAAATACCCATACACCACCTATTAGCGCAAGCACACCGTTATTTGCCACTGATTATAATGTATATATTAACCATACTGATGCAGGCGGCATAGTTTACCATGCCAATCATTTAGTATTCTTTGAAAACTGTCGCCGTGACTGGTTTACCAAGCTTGGTTTAAATGGCTATTTTTTGCAGACCGATGATGGTGAAATTCAGCATTTTGTCGTCAGCCAAGCAGACCTGCAATACAAAAAAGCCATTCTATTAGATGAAGTCATTAATGTACGTATCGATAAGGTCGAATTAAAACCTGCCAGCATTGTATTTTATCAAAGCATTCATCGCTCAATGCCAACTGTAGATGCAAATGATGACACTCAGGCAAACACTGCTGTTTCAAACAGCAATTATTCTAACAATACCTTGTTAAGCAGCACTAAAATCGTTATCGCTTGCGTACAAAATCAAATCACGCCAGCTTCTATATCTGATTCTGGTGCTGATGCGACTGCCAACCATAGTGCACCTATGCGTCCTATTCGCGTACCGCAAAAATTACGCGAGACCATTGAGCAAGCGCTCATACAACACGCTGGCAAGTAAAATGATTGAACGACTAGGCTATGAGCGCCAATAAGACGGATAATAAGGCTTTTATGCTAGCATTTGAAGATATCTGGGTCCATAGCAAGCGCGTGACTCCGCTCCCTACTTACCGCCGATGGTTCACAAAAAGACAGAAGAGTTCAGCTTCCGACGATGCTTTATCCATTAATAACCGTGCATTGATAAGCGGTGCCAGTGGTATATTACTGGCTGGGCAAGTGACGGTTTTGACGGGCGCTTCTGGCAGTGGCAAGTCTGTCTTATTGCGCGTACTAGCAGGGCTGCTGCCTATGACGACAGGCGACGTTTGGCTACAAAGCGATGCGCAAAATAGGGATACTCGTAATAGCATTCATGAATTAGCACCCATGCATTGGCGCTCGCAGGTCGCCCTTCTCGCGCAGCAGCCACAATTGCTAGAAGGCAGCGTTATTGATAACTTGCAATTGCCCTACCGCTTGGCAAGCCATCAGCACAAGCATTTTAATATTGACTGGCACATCGAGCAGCTTGAGAATTTAGAGCGTACCTCTGACTTCTTACAACAAGACGCCAACACTTTATCAGGTGGCGAGCGGCAACTGGTCAATACTCTGCGTTTATTGCAATTAAACCCGCAAGTATTGTTATTGGATGAACCTACTGCAGCCTTAGACGTCGATACGTCAGCGAAACTCGTGCATTTGCTTATCAACTGGTTACGTCGTGAGCCGACGCGCACATTATTGTGGGTAACTCATGACACGCAGGATATTATGCCATTAGCAGATAAACATTGGCATATGGATGCCGGCGTTTTAACCAAAGTAGATTAACCTTGCCTTTATAACGAGCTCCCGTGATGAGTATAGATAACATGCAAATCGTACTGACTTATGCTGATATTGCGCTTGCCAGCAGCTTGATTATTATCGTGCTGGTCGTGTCATGGTTTTTACGTCTAAGATTGACCAAAACACTTGTCATTGCTGCTGTCCGTACGGTGATACAGCTTAGCTTTATCGGCCTGATATTGGCATGGATTTTCGCTCGGGAACAATGGTACGAAGTCCTTATTATTTTGGCCATCATGACTTTGATTGCCGGTAGCGCTGCCAAAAATCGAGTCAAACGCACGTATAAAGGCTTGTTAGTTGATACGTTAATCGCTGTCAGTACATCAGCAGTATTGGTTACGGTCACCGCTATTAGTCTGATTTTGCAAGTGCGACCTTGGTATACACCGCAATTTATCATTCCTATACTGGGCTTAATACTCGGTAACTCTTTAACCGCCATCTCCCTGACCAGCAATCAGCTTATCGAAAACCTCCATGGGCAACAAGGGCGCATCGAGATGATGCTAAGCCTTTCTGCCAAACCATTTGAAGCGGTGCACGAACAAATACGAGCGGCTATCATCAATGGCATGACGCCCACCCTAAACTCGATGCTGGTTGTCGGTATTGTCAGCTTACCGGGTATGATGACTGGGCAAATACTTGCCGGTGCCGACCCCACCCAAGCTGTGCGTTATCAGATTGTAACGATGTTTTTAATCTGCGTCAGTAGCACCCTTGGCTGTACGATAAGCGCTTTACTCATTTATCGGCGATTTTTTAATAAAAAACAGCAGTTCATCCTACCATAACGACCGTTGGTCATCCTTTTATTGCATAATGAATAAATTTATTTATCCGCATTTTATATGTACTGGCCAGTACGCTCATGCTAATATTACCTTTACTTAGATTCATGCTAATGTATTGCTTAAATGTATCATTATATGGACGATACATTATTTTTTAGTTGCGAATAATTGGTAAAAACGCTTTAAAATTGAGTGTCACTTTTTAAGATGACCATATTTATTTAAGACCAATGCTTTTATCATTCATCAAAACTGAACAACAGTAACAGAAATTGGTAGTCCGTCAATAGATAAGGATATTATCGAACTCAGCGGCAATTGTTTTAAGTCAGCGCTGATTTTTTTATTGACACGGATATGACTGCTTAACGATAGAAACCTAATTGAACTTCCAGGACGCTGACTATGACGTTGAATAAACCTTGGCTTGCCCAATATCCTAAGAGTGTGCCTAAAACTATCGATCCAGATAGATATGGCAGCATCATGGAGCTCTATGAAGAGTGCTTTGACCGCTTTCGTCTGCATCCAATGAGTATCTGTATGGGTGTGACCCATACTTATGATGACATTGATAAAGCATCGCTTGCGGTTGCCGCTTGGCTACAGGCGCAAGGACTTCCTCAAGGGAGCGTGGTTGCACTGATGATGCCAAACGTGCCGCAATATCTGCCAACGATGATTGGTATTTTGCGCGCAGGTTATGTCTGTACGCCAGTCAACCCTCTCTATACTGGGCGCGAGCTCCGCCATCAGCTAAATGATTCCGGTGCGAAAGCTATCTTTGTCGTCGATAATTTTGCGCAAGCACTCGAGCAAGTCATTGATGAGACCAATATCAAACATATTGTCTTATCAAAAATGGGCGATATGATGGGTCTAAAAGGTATTTTAGTAAATACCATTATCCGTCAGGTCAAACGCTTGGTGCCCAAATACAAGCTCAATGACCCTAAGCATGCAGTGACCAAGTTTCCTGATGTGCTAAAGAAAGGCCGAAACCTGCCCTTCCAAAAGCCAAAGATGTCATTGGATCAAAAAGCCTTTTTGCAATATACCGGTGGTACGACGGGCTTATCTAAGGGTGCCATTTTATCTCAGCGTAATATCGTCGCAGGAGCCATGCAGTCAGAAGCTTGGACGCGTCCTATTACCTCAGAGATTAATGAGGTTTATATTAATATGGTGATGGCACTACCGCTATATCATATTTTTGCCTTTATGCTGAGCTCGCTTGGTATGCGTGCAGGCTATACCTTTATCCTAGTACCCAATCCACGTGATATCCCCGGATTTATCAAAACCTTATCAAAACAGCCGTTCCATATCTTCCCTGCGGTTAATACCTTGTTTAAAGGGTTACTCGATCATCCAAATTTTAAAGACCTTGATTTTAGCTCACTGCGTATCTCGCAAGCAGGTGGTATGGCGGCGACCGAACAAACAGCATCACGCTGGCTCGAAACGACCGGCTGCCCCATGATTGAAGGTTGGGGTATGACTGAAGGCGTGGCCGTTGGTACTGCAAACGTCATTACTGACCGTAAGTTTAATGGCACGATTGGCATTCCTGTCCCGAGCGTTGATGTCATCATCATCGATGATGAAGGCAATCGTGTTGGCGTCAACCAAGCTGGCGAGATGTGCGTCAAAGGGCCCAATGTCACCTCAGGCTATCTGAATAGAGATAGTAGTGATGACTTTACGAAAGATGGCTATTTCCGTACTGGCGATATCGTCAGCATGGATGACAAAGGCTACTTTAGACTATTAGACCGTAAAAAAGACATGATTTTGGTCTCAGGATTTAATGTCTTCCCGAACGAGATTGAATCCGTCATGCTGGATTGTGAAGGGATTATTGATTGCGCTGTGATTGGCATTCCTGATGAGCGTCAAGGCGAGGCCGTCAAAATCTATGTTATTCCTGCTGATAACAATGTCACTAAAAACTCGATTAAAGAGTTTGCTTTAGATAATTTGACGGGTTATAAATGCCCGCGTCATATCGAATTTGTGACTGAATTACCAAAAAGTAATGTGGGTAAAGTACTGCGTCAAAAGCTGCGTGAGAAACATATCGCTGATAATCCACAGCGCTAATTAAGGTAAAAGTTCAATATCTTAGTCATAAAAAAGTCATAAAAAAAGCGCCCTATCTTCACTATAGGGCGCTTTTTTTATGCTTTAATTATTCTTCTTTACTACTAAGACCTTACGCTTTGTAACTGTTCAGTTAGCTAAAATAAGATGACATTAAGAATGTTTTTAGGACGTTTTTAGTAAAATTAATGACTTATATTTGTAGTACTATGTATTATATTATTTGACTGCCCTTTCATCTTATATTAACAACCACTTGTCTATTTTAGCTTGCAACACAGTTTTTTTATTTTATCAAACTGAATTATAAACTAACAAGTTCTTGTATAGGAATAACAGACTCAATTGCAGTTATGTTAATGTATTGCGAAAATATGTTACGCTATTATTTATTAAATGGTCTTGTTAAATGATATTGATAGTCTCTTCAACTGAGGTTAATCGACTAACCTTGTCTGGATGTGATATTTTTTCAGTACTACCTTTTGCAGTACTACCTTTAGCATCAACAGCACTCACTAGCCATTTAATCTACTTAGGAGCTAATGCTTGGTAGTTAAATATTTTTTAATTAAATAATCTTGTAATTCATGATATTTGTATAAAGGCCACCGTATTTTAGCAGTCTGTGAATAAATAGGATAACACTCGGCAATCCATCGATGATAGGGCGATGATGGTATTGTTGACAGGGACGTGACTACTTTTTTATAGAACCTTAACTTATCGCACATTTAAGGACGCTAAGTATGACCACTGATAAGCCTTGGCTTGCTCAATATCCAGAAAACGTACCAAATACCATCAATCCTGATCAATACGAAAGTCTTATAGAGCTCTATGAAGAGTGCTTTAATCGCTTTCGTATGCACCCTATGACGATCTGTATGGGTGTGACCCACACGTATGGTGATGTTGATCAAGCCTCGCTTGCCGTTGCCGCATGGCTACAAGGGCAAGGTATTCCTAAAGGCAGTGTCGTGGCACTTATGATGCCAAACGTGCCGCAATATCTGCCAACGATGATTGGTATTTTGCGTGCAGGCTACGTTTGTACGCCTATCAACCCTCTCTATACCGGTCGTGAGCTGCGCCATCAATTAAATGATTCTGGCGCTCAGGTTATCTTTGTGGTTGATAACTTTGCGCAAGCGCTTGAGCAAGTCATTGAAGAGACAGATATCAAGCGTATTGTCCTATCAAAAATGGGCGATATGATGGGTTTAAAAGGTATTTTGGTGAATACCGTTATCCGTCAGGTCAAACGCTTGGTGCCGAAGTACAATCTTAACGATCCTAAATACAACGTCACCAAATTCCCTGATGTGCTAAAAAAAGGCAAAAACTTACCTTTCCAAGCACCAAAAACGGCTTTGCAACACAAAGCTATTTTGCAATATACCGGCGGTACGACAGGCTTGTCTAAAGGTGCTATATTAACTCAGCGCAACGTCGTTGCCGCTGCGATGCAGTCGGAAGCTTGGTATCGCCCGATTACCTCAGATATTAACGAGGCTTATATCAATATGGTGATGGCGTTACCGCTATATCATATTTTTGCCTTTATGCTGAGCCTACTCGGTATGCGTTCAGGTTATACCTTTATATTGGTACCCAATCCACGTGACATGCCTGGGTTTATCAAAACTTTATCAAAACAACCGTTCCATATTTTTCCTGCGGTTAATACCTTGTTTAAAGGATTGCTTGATCAGCCGAACTTTAAAGACTTAGATTTTAGCTCGCTACGTATCTCGCAGGCAGGCGGCATGGCAGCGACCGAACAAACAGCAGCGCGCTGGTTAGAGGTGACTGGCTGTCCAATGGTTGAAGGTTGGGGTATGACGGAGTGTGTGGCAGTTGGCACCAACAACGTCATTACTGACCGCAAGTTTAATGGCACTATTGGTATCCCGGGTCCTAGCGTCGACATTATCGTGGTCAATGAAAATGATGAACCGGTCGGCTACAATCAGGCGGGTGATATGTGTATCAAAGGTCCGAACGTCATGTCAGGCTATTTTAATAAAGACAATACCAATGACTTTACCAAAGATGGTTACTTCCGTACGGGCGATATTGTGAGTATGGATGAAAAGGGTTATATCACCCTACTTGATCGCAAAAAAGACATGGTTTTGGTCTCAGGCTTTAACGTTTTCCCTAATGAAATCGAGTCAGTTATGCTTGATTGTAAAGGGATTGTTGAATGTGCAGTCATCGGCATTCCTGATGATCACCAAGGTGAGGCGGTTAAAATCTATATCGTGCCTGCTGATAAAAATGTCACCAAAAGTGACATCAAAGAGTTCGCTATTGACAATTTAACGGGCTACAAATGCCCACGCCATATCGAATTTGTCAGCGAGCTACCAAAGAGCAATGTTGGCAAAATACTACGCCAAAAACTGCGTGAAAAACATATGCTAGACAATCCACAAACCTTGTAGCACTGAAGACTTAAAATTTTCAACAGTAATAAAAGCCCGGTATATAAAATATAGCGGGCTTTTTGTTGTTTTAATTCTGTCTGTACTGTTTCTAGCATAACTAGCAAAATATAGTCAAAATATTCTAAAAACGCTACGGTATTGCTGATATCAATTTTTTGTAGCCTCTGTCTGCGCAGGCACAGCAAGCAAGAAAAATTGATATCAGCAGTGCCTGACGTATCTATATTACTTTTCACTCACTATAACTGATATCAGCTGACCTTATTAACCACTTGTAAGGGCAAATGCTTCATGGCTTGACCGACAATCGACCACGGTAAGCTTGGTACACAAGCTTCGTTTACTCTTGCCTCAATCGCGGCAACGATTGCTGTCGTGCCTGTCTCTGCATCGACTTCAAACGGTAAAGGTTTGGCATTCTCATTGATTTCGGTGCGCACATAGCCTGGATAAATGGTGGACACTTGAATCGGCAGCTTGGTTAAGAGCATATCAGCCCGGATACCCTCTGCTAAATGCGCCAAGCCCGCCTTACTTGCGCCATAAGCGGTCAAATGCTTAGGCAAGCCGCGCATCGCTGACATACTTGATATCGCCACTAAATGACCGCTATTTTGTGCACGGAAGATATTCATCGCCGCTTCACATTGCGCGAGCGCAGAGACAAAGTTAATCTCAACGGTACGGCGGTTGGTATCAAAGCGCCCTTTACCAATACGGCGACTGTCGCCGATACCGGCATTCACCACCACGCGATCGATATGACCAAAATCCGCTGCAAAGGCATCAAACACTGTAAAAATTGCATCGTAATCGCTGACATCTAAGACTCGATATTCGACACGAATATCAGGATATTGAGCCAATAATTCTGCTTTTAAATTTTCTAAACGCTCGGTACGGCGGGCACAAATCGCAAGGTTATAACCGAGTTTAGCAAACAATCTTGCCATGCCCTCGCCCAATCCTGAGCTGGCACCGGTGATTAAAATCGTTTTACCACGTCCAACTTGCTGCTCGTTCAAGCCTTTTAAGTAACGAGCTGGTTGAATCGCACTAAATAGCTGATTTTTACTTTGTTTGGCGCTGTTGGTGACCAAATTTATCAAGGTATTTTTCATGGACTATCCTATCCTGTTGGTATCAATACAAAATGACGTCAATTGTCTATCATAGCGTAAATTTATATAATAAGTTTAGCACTTATACCGTAAACCAAACACGCAATCAATTTACAGCGCCATAAAACTAAAGCATTTTAACGATGCTACTTAATGATTTTAAATCCAAGTCATAAAAAGCGACTACCTATTTAAAGTAACCGCTTTATGATGTTTTTAATTGGCTTTTTACTGATGGCTTTAATATTTTACCCATTTCTTTTTTATCGCCACGTCACAAAGCGCTTGCCTTCAGAAAACAGATGACTATATTCATTGACAGACAATAAGCGCGTACGCTCATTTTTAAGCGTAAGAGACGTCACACCAGTATTGACCAAGCTTTTATTGATTTGATAAGCGGTTGAACTGCCTTGTTGCAATAACTGCGCGGTGATAGCAGCGATGATACCGCCCGAGGTAAAGACCAGCACTGTATCATCACGACCCAACTGTAAGTTAGCAACTTGCAGACGCACTTGCTCAAGCGCTTGCTTTGCTCGCTCACTAAACTGCACCCAGCTCTCGATATAGTCACTATCGTTATCACCTGCATGCCAGCGCTGCATCGCGGTATCAAACAGCTCAGCTAGCCGCGTAGCAGGCACTTCTGCTTGCGCAATCTCAGCCGCGATTGCCGCGCGATTGCCAAAAGCCGGATTGGATTTTATTAACACATCTTTATGATTAAATTCATCAAATTGTGGCAGTACATAGCTATCAGGCTGATTCATATCGATTGCAGGCGTGTAAGGCTTTTCAGTATCAGCCACAGACGACTGATAACGCTCCCAAAAATGCCGTGCAGAGTCTTGTTGCCTGACCAAGCTACCAGTGAAAATCGCATCGATGCGGCGCTGCGTGCTTGCATAGTGTTGACCGAGCATTTGCGCTTGCATACCGCCAAGCTTTGAGAGCTGATCGTAATTTTCTTGTCCAAAGGACGCCTGACCATGACGGGCCAGAAGGATGGTTGTCATAAAACACTGCCTTTTATCATAATTTTTACATGCCGTTTTAACCTGCCGTTTTCTACAGATTCTCTACAGTTTATTTATAAAAAATAAACAGTTACTCATCTGATGATTGCGGCGCTTTAGCAAAATAGCCTTTTGGTAAAATACCTTTGACCACTTTTTGTACTGGAGCTGGCAATTGCTCAATCGTAGCAGCGTCGATACCAATCTCTTTTAATTGTGGCTGTACATAAGTATTGAATAACGCCTCACCTTCGTACTGCGCAATCAGCTTGAGACATTTGGCGTGTAGTACATGGACGATGAGCCAAAAGTTCTTAAACGCTGGATTGGTGGTTTGTTTATTATAATAACGATAGTAAATTTGCTGCACGATACCTGCTAAACGGAACAGACCAAACACTTCATAAAACGTCCAATTGTCTATCTTAAGACCCGATTGCTCCAGGTAGTAGTCAACCACTTCATCACGGGTCATCATACCTTCTAAATGTGTTGGCTGACGGCGTGACTGCTGCATGATTATATTGTCATCTTCTTCGACCCAATAAGCCAATGCACTACCCAAATCCATCAAAGGATCGCCCAAAGTCGCCATTTCCCAATCGAGTACACCAATGACTTTAGTCGGATCAGCAGCATCCAAAATCACATTATCAAAGCGCCAGTCATTGTGAATCAAGCAGGTTTTACTATCAGCGGGTGTGTGCTTGCCTAGCCATTGACGAACTAAGCCAAAGCTTGGTACATTTGGCGTTTTGGCCTTGACATAACGCTTATCCCAACCAGTTACTTGGCGCTCGCAGTAACCTTCACCGCGTCCAAGGTTGACCAAGTCAGGATGCTTTTTATAATCGACTTGATGTAAGTCAACCAACGCATCAATGACATTGGTACATAAAGCGCGCGTCTGCTCTACATCTAAATCGATGCCTTTTGGCAAATTGGCACGAGGAATGATACCTTCCATGCGCTCCATGACATAAAAGTCCGCACCGATGACATTTTCATCAGTACATAGCGCGACCATTTTTGGCACATAAGGATAAGCATCTTTTAAGGCTTTTTGCACGGTATATTCACGTACCATATCGTGCGCTGACTTAGCCTTGGTGCCTTTTGGCGGACGGCGTAAAATAAGGTCTTGGCTCTTACCTTCGCCTTCATATTGCAGCCGGTAAGTCCAGTTTGAAGCACCGCCAGAGAATTGAGTAACCGTTGGCTCGCATTCTATATCAACCCCTTGCTCGCGTAGCCAATTGCTGACTGCTTGTGCATCAAGCTCTTCGCCCTCTCGCACTTCGCCGCCTTTATCTAAGACTTTATTAAGTGTTTGATCGTCATTGTCAGTATTGTTGGCATGATTGTCAGTTGCCATAAGATGTTCCTTATCGTGTGGTCAGTTATTTTTATCAATAATTACAGTGATGAAAAATTCACTATTAACTGATTAATAGTGAATTTTTAGAGATGGTATTTTAACGTTATATTACGATTTAGCAGGTTTCGACGAACGACTAAAACCTTGACGCTTAAGCTCTAGTTTCGCAATCATGGTTTTATGTACTTCATCAGGACCATCGGCTAGACGTAGCGCTCGAGCTTGAGCATAAAAGGACGGCAACATGGTATCTTGGCAAACGCCCATACCACCGTGGATTTGAATCGCCATGTCGACCACTTCTTGTAATACCGTTGGTGCAACGACTTTAATCGCAGAGATTTCTGTGAGTGCTGCCTTGGTACCTTGGGCGTCCATTTTCTGCGCCGCGTATAGTGTCAATAAGCGTGCTTGATCAATCTTAATACGCGCCTCAGCGATACGCTCAAAGTTACCGCCCAATTGTAGCAGTGGCTTACCAAAAGCTGTACGCTCCATGCCGCGTTTGACGGCCAGCTCTAGCGACTTCTCAGCAGCGCCAATACAACGCATGCAATGATGAATACGACCTGGCCCTAAGCGACCTTGCGCAATCTCAAAGCCCATGCCCGGTCCACCGATAAAGTGACTGACGGGCACACGTACATCATTAAAGCTAACTTCACCATGCCCGTGCGGTGCATCATAGTCACCAAATACTTTTAGCATACGCTCGATATTGACGCCTGCCGTTTTAGCTGGCACTAAAACCATCGAGTGCTGATGATGACGGTCTTTAGTGTCATCAGGGGTATAGGCCATGACAATCAAGACATCAACCGCAGGGTCACCCAGACCTGATGACCACCACTTGCTACCATTAATGATAATCTCGTCACCATCGACGACAGCAGTCGCTTGCATATTGGTCGCATCACTTGAGGCAACATCAGGCTCAGTCATACAAAATACTGAACGCGTTTTACCTTCTAATATCGGCGTGAGCCACTTGTCTTGCTGCTCCTGTGTGCCATAACGCCATAGCAATTCCATGTTGCCGCTATCAGGCGCATTACAGTTGAATACGTAAGGGGCAAGTAAGCTGCGGCCAGTCAGCTCAGCAATCGGTGCATAATCGGTAACCGATAACCCAGCGCCTAGCGTGTCATCTGGCAAAAATAAATTCCAAAGACCCGCTTCACGTGCCTGCTTACGCAAGCTCTCGTATTTTTCTGGCCAGTGCCATTTGGTCCAATCGCCATCGGGATTTTGCCCATGACAATCCGCCCAAAACTGCGCTTCGATTGGCTCGATATAGGTTTCGATAAAGGCTTTAACTTTGGCATGCATGGCTTGACCATGTTCGGTGGCGGTAAACATTAATGTATCGGTAGACATAGCTGACATCCTTTTCCTTGCTTCTGGTTAATTATTTTCATCACGCTCATACAAAGCTTTTATAAAAAACGCAATGAAATTCTTATAGTGTACGTGCGTATACTCTGTTCTGTATGCCACATTTATAACACAGCGTTTATCAATAAACAGTAAAAAGGCGCGACCCGCTAGGACACGCCTTTTACAAAATACAAACAATGCACGATTAAAAAATGCAACGCTAAAACATCATCGACTAGATATCATGATGATATTCAAGATTATTTTAGAATATTCAAGCGACTGTTTAAATCGAAACGTGCCAAGGCATCTGGCAATTTATCAATCGCTATGCTGAGTGTCGCCTCTGCTGCTTGTGACAGCCCTAACTTTTCTGCAAGGGTTGGTTTTTGACGCGAATGCAGCGCATACACTTCATTATTTTCCATGCGCTCTAAAATATAGCTGTCTGAGGTTTGCAGGCTATCAATTAAATTAAGTTTCAGCGCATCTTCACCATACCAATGCTCGCCAGTTGCGACTTTTGCAACATCCAATGTTGGGCGATAAGTATTAACGAAGTGCTTAAATAACTCGTGTGTTTGCTCAAGTTCTTCTTGGTATTTGGCGCGGTCTTCAGCGTCATTTTCACCAAATACGGTCACGGTACGCTTATAGTCGCCAGCGGTAAACATCTCATAATCGACATCATGGTTTTTGAGCCATTTATGGAAGTTTGGTAATTGCGATACCACACCGATAGAGCCAATCACAGCAAAGGGTGCAGCGACGATATTATCGGCGACGCAAGCCATCATATAACCGCCGCTTGCCGCGACTTTGTCAACACAGACGGTGAGTTTTAGACCCGCGTCTTTTAAACGGGCCAATTGTGCCGCGGCCAAACCATAGCCATGCACCAAGCCGCCGCCCGATTCTAGGCGCACCACCACTTCATCGCCTTTATTAGCAGTACTGATTAATGTGCTGATTTCTTCGCGTAAATGCTTCACCGCCGTGGCTTTGATATCGCCATCAAAATCAAGCACAAAGACTTGCTGCTTATCATCGCTATTATTTTTTTTATTTTTGCTTTTACTTTTTACTTTTAATGCTTGTTTGGCCTTTTTAGCCATGGTTTTTTTCAGTTGTTTAAGCGCCGCTTTACCTTGCGTCGCCTCCATCAGGTCTTCACGACGTTGCTCTTGGCTTTTATTCAGATGGATAACTCTTAGCTCAACAGGGTTTTTAGAAGGATGAAAAAGCATGAGCGGAATTCCTTGTTAGTTAAAATAGATAATCGAGATTGTTTTAATAAGGTTTTATAAGTTAGCCTGATATGTGCACAGTGGCTAGTATTTTCAAGCAAAATGACAATATTTAACTGACGCTCAATGTTATGGCATGAATACCATAAACAACGATGAACATCTTATAAACACCACATGCACATACCACGAATCAGTAAGATGCCATATTTGCTGAGCATTGCTTACTCTCAGCGCTTTGTATCGCAACCGCTGGTTGTATAACAAAGGCAGATTAGGCATAATATGTGTTTACACCAAATTTTCTGCAGCCAACGTGATGACCATTTGTCTTATATCGCGTTATTTGTGCTTTTTTAGCTAAAGGCTTGAATTGCACGGCGCTTGTATCACACGCTAGCGGCTGTATTATTGTATTTCGAATTGGGCTGACAACTGGATAATTATATTATGACGCAAAGCACTATGACGCATAGCGAATACCGAGACGAATATTGCGGCGCTGTAACCGAAAGCTTACTTGAGCAAACCATTAGTATCGTAGGCTGGGTACATCGTCGTCGCGATCACGGTGGCGTGATTTTCTTAGACATGCGTGACCGCGCAGGTATCTTGCAGGTCGTCGTTGACCCTGATACGCCAGAAGCGTTCGCTCTTGCTGATGCGGTACGTCCTGAATACGTGCTAAAAATTACCGGTCGCGTACGCCGCCGTTATGAAGGCACTGAAAACGCCAATATGACCAGTGGTCAAATTGAGCTATTGGGCAAAGAGATTGAAGTATTGGCGAAATCTGAAACACCGCCTTTCCCATTGAATGATGAGAAAACCACGGTATCAGAAGACTTGCGTTTAAAATATCGCTACCTTGATATGCGTCGTCCGCAGATGCAAGAGCGTATGGTTTTCCGTGCTAAAGCCACTTCAACGATTCGTCGCTATTTAGATGACCATGGTTTCTTAGACGTTGAAACCCCTATCTTGACTCGTGCAACGCCAGAAGGCGCGCGTGACTATCTTGTGCCTTCACGTACACGTCCGGGTAACTTCTTTGCTTTACCGCAGTCACCGCAGCTGTTTAAGCAGTTATTAATGGTGTCAGGATTTGATCGTTATTATCAAATCGCTAAATGCTTCCGTGACGAAGACTTACGTGCTGACCGTCAGCCTGAATTTACCCAAGTCGATATTGAGACTTCTTTCTTAAATGAAGAAGAAATCATGAATATCAACGAAGGTCTTATCAAGCATCTATTTAAAACTATGATGGATGTTGAATTTGAGCAATTTCCGCGCATGACTTATGCTGAAGCAATGCGTGACTATGCCTCAGACAAGCCTGACTTACGTATCCCATTAAAATTGGTCGACGTAGCCGATTTAATGAAAGACGTTGATTTTAAAGTGTTTGCGGGCCCTGCGAACGACCCTAAAGGTCGCGTTGCTGCCCTACGCATCCCTGGTGGCGCTTCATTAAGCCGTAAACAAATCGATGCTTATACCAAGTTTGTGAGCATTTATGGTGCACGTGGTTTGGCTTATATCAAAGTCAATGACGCCAGCAACATCAATAACGGTGTCGACCAAGAGTCTGGTCTACAGTCTCCTATCATCAAGAACATGACTGATGACGTATTGGTCAGCTTGATTGAACGTACTGGTGCCCAAAGCAACGACATTATCTTCTTTGGTGCGGATAAAGCCAGTATCGTCAATGACGCAATCGGCGCACTACGCCAAAAGATTGGTCTAGATTTAGAAATGACCACGTGTGAATGGGCGCCACTTTGGGTCACTGACTTCCCAATGTTTGAAGAAACTGACGATGGCAAATGGACGTCAATGCACCATCCATTCACGAAGCCAAAAGGTTCTGTTGAAGAATTAAAAACCAATCCTGAAGCGGCACTTTCTATCGCTTATGATATGGTACTAAATGGCACAGAAGTTGGCGGTGGTAGCTTACGTATCAATACCTATGATATGCAGCAAGCCGTACTCGAAGCGCTTGGTATCGGAGAGCAAGAGGCTCAAGATAAGTTTGGCTTCTTACTTGACGCCTTAAAATTCGGTGCGCCTCCGCATGGTGGCTTGGCCTTTGGTTTAGATCGCTTAATTATGCTCATGGTAGGCGCAGACTCTATTCGTGATGTCATCGCCTTCCCAAAAACCAAAACGGCTGAGTGCCCACTAACCCAAGCACCTGCTGAAGTTGATAGCAAGCAGCTACGTGACCTCGGTATCCGTGTGCGCGAAAAAGCACAGGCTGACACCAACAAACCTGCGCAATAAATAGTCAGATAATGCTTAGTTACTTATTATCTGACTGGTTACGTGATTCATCACCGTGTGAACGGTCATGAATCCGTATCATATCTTCAAATTCGTGCCACTGTCTGTCTTACAGATGCTGGCACGTTTTGTTGCTTGGGTAATATTACGCCTACCAAATGCTAGCATTATGCGTACTGTCAGTATCAATATGGCACTGATTGCGCCGTCGTTATCTGAGCGTCAAAAGCAAGCCTTAACCAAAGACATTATTTATCATCAATGTTTAACCAGTATTGAGTCTATCAAGAGTTGGGCAATGCCACCTGAATGGAGCATTGCTCAAATTCGCGACGTTTATAATAAAGATATTTTATTAGAGGGGCTTGCCAATCCTAACGGCATGCTGGCGATTGTCCCACATCTTGGCACGTGGGAGATGATGAACGCTTGGCTCAATCAGTTTGGTTCGCCAACGATTATGTATAAGCCTGTTAAAGGCGATATTACCAATGACTTTGTCCTGCAAGGTCGCTCGCGTCTGAATGCGACACTGGTTCCGACCGATGGTAGCGGCGTCAAAGCCGTATTTAAGACCCTTAAACAAGGTGGCTTTAGTATTGTACTGCCCGATCATGTTCCCGATCCATCAGGCGGTGTGGTCGTGCCCTTTTTTGGGATTGAAACCTTAACCAGTACGCTTGCCTCCAAACTTGCGAGCAAGACCAAATGTGCGTTGGTTGGCTTATCCTGCATTCGCCGTGATGACGGGCGTGGCTTTGATATTTATTGTTATAAATTAGACGATCCCGCCCTATATGATCGCAATACTGAAACCGCTGCTTATGCGCTTAATCTGGCCATGCAACAGATGATTGAAGATAAATGCAGCCATTATATGTGGGGTTATCGCCGTTTTAAGCATATACCCGTTTTAGACAATCCTTATAGCGCTGATAAAGAAGCATTAGCAGCGTTTATTCGTAATCAAAACTCTAAGCATACAAAATCTTAAACTAAGAATAATCAATAGCTCATAATAAGTAAAACAATACCAAGATCTAACATCTAATACCTAACACTTAAGAAATAATGTGAATAATAGGTGTGTTAATATCAGTCAACGTTCGTATTATTTACATCCTTTTTAAGCCCTAATTTTTTTAACATTCGTTCTTCATTTATATCAATATGAGTGCATGATGGCAACTGACGTAAAGCAAAACTTATCAATAGACTCAGCCCAAGCAGACGGCAAAGACTATGCGCAACGTTATATTATTTGTATGAAATGGGGCGATAAATACGGTGCAGAATATGTCAACCGTCTTTATAACATGGTCAGTCGGCACCTGACCTTAGATTTCCAGATGGTCTGTCTCACCGATGATAGCACCGGCATCGATCCTGCCGTTCAATGTTACCCGATTCCAGAAATGGATTTACCAGCAGGCCCTGAACGTGGTTGGAAAAAACTCACCACTTTTAAGCCAGAATTATATGACCTAAAAGGCGTCGCCTTATTCTTAGACATCGATATCGTGATCGTCGATAATATCGATGCTTTTTTCACTTATAAAGCTGAGTATGAAGACAGCGTCGTCATTATTCGTGACTGGAAAAAGCCATGGCGCATGATTGGTAATAGCTCAGTTTATCGTTTTAACGTTGGTATGGGTACGTATCCTGATTTGCTGGCAAATTTTGAGCGCAACTTCGACAGCATTCGTCAGCAAGTTCGCCATGAGCAAGCTTACTTATCTAACTATCTGCGTGAGCATCATCACTTAGAATACTGGGATAAGGACTGGTGTGTCAGTTTTAAATATCAGTGTATTGCCCCTATTCCATTTAACTTAGTGCGCGCACCGACGTTGCCTGAGGGCGCAAAAATTGTCATTTTCCATGGCGAGATTAATCCACCAGATGCCATTAAAGGCGGCGGCGGTAAATGGTATCGTCATGTGAAGCCAAGTCCTTGGTTAGAGGAGCATTGGGTATGAGTATTAATAATTCTGTTAATTCGATCACTATAGTGACTGCTTTTTTTGATATTGGCAGAGGCGATTGGTCTACTGAAAAAGGACACTCTTCTCACTTGCTTAGAAACAATCAAACATACCTATCATATTTTGAGAACTTAGCAAAACTCGATAATGAAATGGTCGTGTTTACAACTGAGGAAATAGCTCCTTTCGTCATAAAACTAAGAAAAGGAAAGAAAACAGAAGTTGTAATCGTCGATTTAGATTCAAAATTCAAAGGTTTATTGACATCTATAAGGGATATATTGAAAAATGCAGATTTTATGGAAAAAATACCGGAAGCTCAGCGAAAGAACCCTGAATATTGGTCTGAGAAATATGTACTCATCAATAACTTGAAAACTTATTTCGTCCATACAGCTATAAAGGAATTCGACCTTGTAAATGATCTCGTAGCATGGGTAGATTTTGGTTATTGTAGAGATACAGATACTCTAGCCAATATAAATAATTGGTATTATAATTTTGATGCCCAATACATACATCTATTTACTTTGAAAAGATCTAAGCTTTTATCGGTTTTTAATAACCCAAATTTTCCTTACAAAAAGCACCAAATAACTAATTGTATTTTAAACAATAAAGCAACTATTATTGGCGGTGTAATTGTAGGCCATAAGCAACTATGGAATGAGTTCTTGACAGTGGTAAAAGATGCTCAAAGAGCAATATATCAAGAGAATATGGTTGATGATGATCAGGGGGTGTATCTTATGTGTAACTATCTAAGACCAGATTTGATTAAATTACATTATCTTGGAAAAGATAACAACGGCAAGAAAGACTGGTTTGGAACTATGCAAAAATTTCATGTGTAATTCATATTTTTAAGTATTTATCCTTTAGATAGCCATAATAGGTTTGCTTTGTAAAACGATATTCGCGAAAGGCTTCATGAATAGTCAGTTTGTGCATCCCATTTTGTGAAATTATTCTTTTGTATTCATCTTCACTAAAAAAATTTTTCATCTTAAGTTGTAATAAATGTGGATGAGTATCATCAATAATAGGAAAGTCGAAATCTATAATTTGTGATTCATTTAACTCATTAATCATTACCTGAAAGAAAAAGTAATATTCAATTTTATTTTCATTTTCCCAATAAAAAAGCAGTAAATCCGTTAAGGTTTTTGCAATCAATGAGTTCGGCTTAGAAAACACAATACTACTAAGATGCTTTACTTTGAATTCATCACGCCAATTAAAGTAAAAATGCGTATCATTTTCACCCCAACTTCTATTAGGAGAATTAGGATCACGGCTGTACATAAAGAAATTATATTTAGTATATTCCTTAGGTATGCTATCTGTTAGTAAAACTGAAGCGTCTAGCCAAACTCCCCCATAAACTGATAACAATGCAACACGCAGCAAATCAGAAAAGAATACTGGTCTAAAAACACCATTTTTACGTTTGTCATCAACAAACTCTGGAAGCTTTATATATTCATTTATGTTTTCATCAGTAATTCTGATAATCTGATAATCATGGGCATGACTATCTACTGAAGAAAAACATATTTCCACCATTTCCGGTAAATTTTCTAATCCCTGTCCCCAATATTGCCAAATAATTTTTTTGCCTACTAACTCTTTTTTGATTGGTGGAATATCATACTTTTGAATTTTTTTATCAGCGTATTGATCAATAACTATCCTCCAGTAAGAGGCTAATTTTTCTTGCTTAATTTTATCATCATATTGATAACTCCAGCGCTTCCTTACACTTCTAGGTACAAGACCATTGTAAAATATTTTAAAGGGCTTATTACTGATAACGTTAAAGATATCTTCCATAGTCTATATACCTTTCAAAATTTTGTCTAATTTGGAACGTTTAATATTCAAAATTATTTTTTGATGTATTGGCAGCTCTTTATTAGCAACCAGATAGAGCTCTGAGAAGTATTTGTTGTATTGATCATAGGTGTCTTTTAACAAATCTTCCTGATGGTTTTTAGCTATTTTATTTAACAGCCCTATATAATGCTTATATACCTTATAAAGTAAATAATGATAACCATCATCTCTTCCTATTCTCTGATATTTCTCAACACGATAAGTGAAAGCATATAAATAATCATCTACGTATTTTTTGTCGAGATTTTTTAGAATAGAACCTTCACGCTCACGATACTTTATTACAGGCTGTTTCAAATAGCTATATTGGAAACTCTTTAATGAGATATGAGTCATATACAAAATATCTTCGAAATTCAATCCTTCTTTAAACCTTATGTCTTGTATTACCTGTCTTCTGAAGACCTTATTCCAAACATGATTACTATTATTTTCAATAACATTATCTAAGAAGCTATTTCTCTTATTGATATAATTTTTATTAGCCTTGCCTATAAAAGCTTTTTTCTTTACCTCTTTTTTCCCTCGTAATGATACATAATCAGCACATAGCACATCCGAGTTCAATTTTTCTATTTGAGACATGACAGATTTATAAGCACCTTCGTACATAACATCATCAGAGTCAATAAACCAGATATACTCTGTTTGGGCCATATCAAAAAGCGCATTACGTGTGGCTGACAAACCTCTATTATGAGGCGCATCGAAGATTTGCACTTGAGGATGGTTTTCAAAACGCTTGATAATAGCTGCACTATTGTCTGTCGAAGCATCGTTCATTATTAAAATAGATGCTCTAGTATCGATTTGAGTGAGTATGGATTCTATACACTCTTCTACATAATCCGCTACATTATAAACAGGTATTAAAATACCAATTGTTAGATCTTCTTTATTCATACAACACTCACATTAAAAACTTTATAATAATTAACAGCTTGTTAATAAATTCTGAAATAATTGATAATACGCTTGAGTAACCTGTTTTTTATCATAATGAACTAAAACTTTCTCTCTAGCTGCCGTTGCTAGTGCTTGGTAGTTTGATGGGTTAGATAGAACAGTCGCGATGATATCTGCCAGCTCTGCTGCTGCTCCGACTGGGAACAAGAAGCCATCTTTTCTGTCATCAATCAACTCCTTTACTCCCATTGCAGTACTTCCCACAACGATACAGCCACTTGCCATCGCTTCTAGCACCGCTAGGTTCAGCCCTTCAAAACGGCTCGACATGACAAATACTTTATGTTGCAGCAATAGCTTTTCAACTTCGCTACTGTACTCTATAAAGGTCACTTGTTCATGCAGCTCATAGCGAGCAACCAAATCATGTACTTCTTTTTGGTAACGCTTACGCCCACTGCCAACTAAGGTAAGAGTGGGGTTTATGCCTTTTTGCTTTAACTGCTTCAGTGCTTCAATTAAAGTAACGTGATCCTTACTTTTAGCATATCTTCCCACCATAATCAGATCATGCGACCTTTCATTAACAGGTGCAAGGTTCACACCGCCAAATCGAGTGGTATCAATACCATTTGGGATGGCTTGAATAGGCGCTTTAAGACCCTGCTCAGATAAGACTTGGGCTACGCCTTCAGAGACAGCCACAATTCTAGCAGTTGATTTACTTAGTTTACGCGTTTGGTATAGCTTCCAAGGTGTATAGCGCTCTTTAGAGTTGTGCTCCACTTGTACCAAGCAAGGTACTTGTGCCAATAGCCCTGCCCGTCTTCCCAGTAAATGCTCAGGAAACCCATGCGCAACCAATATATCAGGTAGCCATTGCTCACATAGTTTTTTTAATTCGTGAACGGTCGCAAGATGGGTAGTACCTGTGACAACCTTGTAATCGATACCTTTATCTTCAAGTTCAGCAAGCTTTTCTGGTACGGTCGTTTTTTTACGACGCAGTACTAATAGGTTTTCAGTCGATTCTATTTGATTGTGAGCCTCAACCAAATCAATAGCAACTTTCGTGGCTCCTGAAAAGCCACCAGTGACAAAATGTAAGACTCTCAACAGCTTCTCCATTAATCTATTCAAAGTAAAACCAGACTTAGCTAAAAAATAAGATTCTATGCCGCTCTCAATTTGAACTCACCTGCTTTAAGAATCGACATGCTAAGCAGCCGTATTTATAGATGGACACCATAGCAAGATGTAGCTTGAAACTAAGCGACGTTATGATACCGCATCCATAAATTATGTGCGAGCTTATCGTTAGTAGTTATAGTGTATAAACTTCACTTTAGAATACCGATTAATACCACTCAAAAAAAAAGCTAAGACTTAAAACAGTCTTAGCTTTTTACTTCATACAATGCAGTTTTTAAAATTAATCAATAAAGCTTAACCAATCCATATACTGCTCATTGCGGCCATGTACCACATCAAAGTATAAGGTTTGCAATTTCTCAGTTAGCTCACCACGGCCACCATTACCGATAACACGATCATCATATTCACGAATAGGCGTGACTTCAGCTGCGGTACCTGTCATAAAGATTTCATCCGCTAAGTAAAACTCATCACGAGTGATACGGCGCTCAACGACTTTGATGCCCAAATCTTCAGCAAACTGAATGATAGTACGACGCGTGATACCATCAAGCGCACCGCCTCCCAAATCTGGTGTATGCAGCACACCGTCTTTTACTAAAAATAAGTTCTCGCCGGCGCCTTGGCAGACATAGCCTTGTGGATCCATCAAGATGGCTTCGTCATAACCATTACGCGTGACTTCTTGGTTGGCCATGATAGATACTGGATAGTTGCTAGATGCTTTGGCTTTACACATGGTCACATTGGTCATGTGATGCGTAAATGACGATGTCTTCACACGGATGCCGTTTTTGATACCGTCTTCGCCAAGATATGCACCCCAGTGCCAAGCAGCAACCATTGCGTTAATACTGTTGTCACGCGATGACAAACCGAGTTTTTCTGCGCCAACCCAAATAAGTGGACGAATATAGGCTTCTGCCAAGTTGTTTTGCTTGACCACATCTTTTTGCGCTTGCTCAAGTGCCGCTGCATCAAATGGTACATTCATTTGAAAGATTTTTGCAGAACCCAATAGGCGATCGGTATGGTCTTTTAAGCGAAAAATCGCCGTACGATTGTCAGCAGTTTGGTAAGCACGTACGCCTTCAAACACCGCCATGCCATAATGCAGGCTATGCGTAAGCACATGAACCTTGGCGTCTGGCTGTTCAATCATCGTGCCATTCATCCAAAGCTTACCTTCTTGTGTTGCCATATTCATTTAATAGTCCTTATGCTAGCGCTGACGTCTAACTTTTTTTGTTGAGTGTTAATGGTTAAATAAATGTTTTAATTAAAATTGCCTGCTGACACTGAGTGCCTATTTTTAGATGCAATTTTTCTAGGTACAAATTTAAGGTGCCAGTGATTATAGCACCGGCACGAGAGGCAAATACAATATTTTAGTTTATCACTGCATGGCTTTTATTCATATACCCTTGAGCACAATGGCTATCAAAGCGCTATGCTTATCGTCATATCATTTGGCCGCATCATTATATGTAGCAACCTTACTCTACGGATTCCACACCCATCAGATGCTGCCACTGCGCTTGTACCAGTGCTCGCGTTTCTGTCCATAATAACTCATCAACCAATAACGACTGTTCGGATAATGCCAGTTGGTGCGTCGCGGCGCGGATGCGTAAGTAAGCATCGGTCAAATCCTGACAAACCTGTGCCTCCCAAATACCCAAAGTCGCCATCTCTTCAAAAATACGCACGTTGTCACTCCATTTAGTCAAGCTTGGATGTTCATGCGAATAGGCTAATACCGCAAACTGCGCCAGAAACTCAATATCTACAATACCGCCAGCATCTTGTTTGAGATGGAACTTACCCGCTTGCTGCTGGTGCTGACTGGTACCCAAATGCTTTTGCATTTTAATACGCATACTGGTGACTTCGATACGGACTTGCTCAATTGTACGCGGTAATGCCAAAACAGTACGACGAATATCACAAAAACGGGCGGTCACGCGTTTGTCACCGCAGATTGCCCGCGCCCGTACCAACGCTTGATGCTCCCAAGACCACGCTTTCTCAAGCTGATAAGTCTCAAACGCATGACAAGAAACCACCATCATGCCAGCGTTACCCGACGGTCGCAGCCGCATATCGACTTCATAAGCGCGGCCATCACGGGTTTGCGTATTAAGATAAGTCATGAGCTTTTGTGCTAAGCGAGCCGCAAACTTCATACCGCTGACTGATTTTTCGCCCGTGGTCATGCCTTGCTCTTTTATTTTATGCAAAAACACCAAATCTAAATCTGATGAATATGACAACTCCAATCCACCAAGCTTGCCATAGCCAATGATGGCAAAGCCGCAATCCGCTTCCGTGACCGGATCGCCATCTTGACCAATTGGATAGCCATAGCGTTTGACGATTTCGGCAAAGGCACGCTCAAGCGCGGCCTCGAGTACCACAGCGGCAATATAAGTCAGTGAGTCTGATACTTTCATAATTGGGCGTTCTGCCAACACATCACTGGCAGCCACTGCCAACACTTGATTCTTTTTAAATAAACGCAGTACGCTAAGTAGCTCCTCTTCATCGTTCGGCTCTACGCGCAATAACTGTTGACGCAAAATGTCCCGCAGCTCACGCTTGTCTGGCAAATGCCTATAGCGCTGCTGTAAGAAGGTATCCAATAACACTGGATACTGCGCCAATTCTTTTGCAATCCAAGGGCTGGCTGATAACATCGGAATCAGCTCAACGGTGGCATTAGGATTTTCTGCAATCATCACTAAATAGATAGAGCGGCGGCAAATGGCTTCTAGCAAAGTAATTAAACGTGGCAAGGCAGTATTAGCAAGTTGCTGCTGTTCTTCATGGATAAGTAGCGCGTGTACAATCACAGGGTAAGCATCATCCAAACGCTCACGCGCTTCATCGCTCAAATTGGCAACCATTTTTGACTGCCAAAAACCTTGTAATAACGCACGGTTTTCTTCGGTTAATACCTCATTTAAACGCGCTATCTGCTCATTTAACTGTTCAGGCTCAAGCTCGTCATCCTCTTGATCGGGTATCTGCCGTTCGGTGACCATACGCTCAAACGGTACATTGACATGATAACGGTGTTGATTAAGTGTCGCTAATAGCCCTGCCCAATCATCAAAGCCAAGGGTGACTGCTAGATTATGCTGCCACTGAGTATCATGCGGTAAACGCTGCGTTTGCTGATCATTAATCGCTTGAATACCGTGCTCAAGGCGACGTAAAAAACGATAAGCCGCTTGTAGCTCTTGATAAGTGCTCTGCTCTAAATACTCAAGCTGACACAGCGCCTGCATCGCCGCCAAACAAGACTTAACTTGTAGCTGCGGATGCCGACCGCCATAAATCAGTTGAAAGGCTTGGACGATAAACTCAATATCTCGAATACCACCCGCGCCAAGCTTGATATTATCCAAGTCTTCACGCTGAGCCACTTGATTCTGAATAAGAGACTTCATCTCTCTGAGGGCTGAAAAGGCACTATAATCAACATAATAACGAAACACAAAAGGCTTAATCAGCGCTTGTATGTCATCATAAAACGGCTGCTCTATATGCCCAACCACGCGGGCTTTGAGCCAAGCAAAACGCTCCCATGCCCGCCCATGCTGAGCAAAGTACTTCTGTAATGCTGATAAATGAATCGCCAAATCGCTGCCATCGCCCCACGGACGCAAACGCATATCGACCCGAAACACAAAACCATCAGCGGTATTATTATCGAGCAACCTAATAATGCCTTGACCAAGCCGCGTCATAAAACGCTTATTATCAATACTGCGCGTGCCTTTTGCTTTGTCACCATCCGTCTCACCGCGCGCCTGATGGACAAAAATAAGGTCGATATCACTGGATAAATTCAGCTCATGTGCGCCAAGCTTACCCATCGCCATAATCGCCATATCATCCACTTGCACATTACCTTTAGCGTTAATAAAGGTCGGTTGCCCATATTGCGCCATCAGCTGCTGGTAGGTATAGTCTTTGGCAAATAAAATGCAGCCATCCGCAAACTCAGACAGCTCATCGGTCAATTGCTCAAGCTCAATGACGGCCAAGGCATCTTGCCAAATCCAGCGCATCATCAGTAGCATACGCAAATGCCGCAAGCCGATCATTACTTTGTCTTCATTGGCGAGCTGATAATTCTCATCCAACGTATAATCTTGAATCAAATCATCAATTTGCTGGCGCGTTAAAGTGCTCTGTAATGGATAACTGCGCAAAAACGTCTGGCAAGCGCCCGTTCGACTTTGCCAAACCTGATAGGCAAACTCGCTGGCAGTCTGTAGCACTTGTAGCTGCTCTGGTGTGGGCTGAAAGCCTGTACCACTAGGTACGGTAGATAGCATAACGACGACAACTCCTTGCAGCATAAAGCTATAAAAACCACATGAATTGGAAAAATTATTTTTAGAATATTAAAGCGATTGTACATCTTCTAATTTGTGCGTTTTATAGTAGCATAAATCCTCAACCATGCTACTGACAGCCCTATACTAACTAACAACTGACGAACACAAGAAAATTTCGTGAATAATGCTACAATAGCCAATGTTTGAAAGGCTTAAAAAACTTGAGTCTTAAAAAAATTAAGGCGTTGCGCTTTTTTCTTCATACTCATTCATCATAAGTGACACCGCGATTATGACGACCACAACCCCGCTATTATTAATTACCGCTGATCCCAGCCATCCGCTGGCACATCTTGCGCTACGCTATGCTCGTACTTATCTAGCAAGCACTAACATAAATAATAATGATAAGAGCAATAACAGCGACGACCTTAAAAACCCGTACGCGCCATTGAATGTTTTTTTCTATGCCGATGCCGCCAATACCGCCAATCGATTACGCTGGCAGTCAGCAGACCAGATGAGTATCACCCAAGCGTGGCAAAAGCTTGCTAAGCAATATCAATTGGCGCTGCCTGTTTGCGTCAGTACGGCGCTCAGCCGTGGTATTTCAGATGGCGAAAATAGCACTCGCCATCAATTAGATAGCGAAAATCTGGCCGCTGGTTTTAAGCTGGTTGGACTGAGTGAGCTTGCCATGATGATGCAAGGTGACTGTCGTTTAATACAGTTTTAATTAGCATTGGAATTATAGTTCGCTCTGAAAATGACCAGCCTATAAATAGTTAGCCCATAAAAAACCAGCTTAGCAATAACGACTAGCGATACCTCAGATTAGGGATACATCATGAAATTACTCATTCGCTTGCACACAGCTACCGAGATGGCAAGCTATGAAGGCTGCGCGCTGGCTTTAACTTTAGCGACTTTTGGTCATGAGGTGCAGCTGTATTTGGATGCGCCTGTATTTGGCTTTTTAATGCAGCCTAACTCACGTTTGCATGGCATGATTCAGTCGCTTGAGTTATATGATATGCCAGCCGCTTGGTTACCTGACGATGTGTTTAGCGGTTGGATTGCGGGCATGCTACCGGCTGATTTGGCGACGCAATTAACCTTGATTCCAGAGGTAGTAAATTCGCAAGATTTTGACCAGATTCTGGTTTTTTAGTAGCAGCTTTTAGTACTAGTACAACTCTTCACTCTTAATATTTAGTTTGATATAACAATAAATACAGTAAGCAAGCGGACACGATTATGGCAACTTTATACCAATTACATTGCAGCATGGATACGCTCAGGCGCGCTACAGAACAGATGGCATCGACGTGGCGTGCGGGTGACAGCATCATATTATTAGGCTCAACGGTCGCTTTTATTGACTGGTTTAATGCCTACTTAGGTGACCTTGAGAGCATCGAGATAGAAGATATCGCTGCTATTTATGCCCTCGCCGAAGATGTGGCGCAGCTTAATGTTGATACAACCGCTAAGCTAAACCTTACTACGAAATTAACCGCTATTTTAAGCGATAGTGACTGGGTTGCCATGACTCAAAATACTCATGCTAATGGTGCTAAGTTTGATAAAGTGGTGACGATTGCTCTATGAATAATGACAATGCAATCATTCCTATCACAGCAGCGCTCAACGTTGAATTAGATCAAGACGGACATTTATGCGACCATACGATTTGGACGCCTGCTATCGCCCAGCAGCTAGCCAATAGCCTAGAGGTGATTATCAATGCTGAACATTTAGCAATCTTGCAACAGGTGCGCGCATTTTTTGTCAAATTTAATCACGCCCCTGCTACCCGCCCGCTGATTAAATGGCTACAGCAAACTTTACCTGAGCATCACATCAGTAATCAAAAGCTCCAGCAGCTATTTAATACTGGTTTGGTCGCCCGTCACGTCAATCGTCTTGCAGGTTTACCAAAACCGCCTAATTGTTTATAAAAAACGTGGTTTATAAAAAAAGCAGTAAAAAAGAGATTAAAGAAAATCATTAGTTTAATTTTCTTTAACCTCTTTTTAACGTAACTATCTTCTTTATTTCGCATCATAAACCGTCAAGGTCTCATAACCGATACTGCGACCTTCATCACCGTCAAACCCTTGCTGTCGCCAGACTTCATACAAGCATATCGCCACGCTATTAGACAGATTTAAACTGCGCGAATCCGCCAGCATTGGTAAGCGTAGCCAATTATTAGCACCAATATCTGCGCGGATATCATCTGGTAGCCCTGCCGTTTCAGAACCGAAAACCAGCGCAACATGATTTGATGATGGGCTAGTAGTCGACTGATTGTCTGATTGGTCAGTCGTTTGTCCGCTAAAATCATAGTCATAAAACGGTTTGCTAAGCTTGGTTGTAAGGGCGGTAATAATATCGCAACCAGCAGCTTGCAGCGCTTGTTTGGTCATTGCCCAATCGTCATGTACTTGCAGATGGGCATATTCATGATAATCCAAACCTGCGCGGCGTAGCTTCTTATCGTCGAGCTCAAACCCTAACGGTCTAACCAAGTGTAGCTGCGCCCCACTGTTGGCACATAAGCGAATAATATTACCAGTATTGCTAGGCATCTTTGGCGCTACCAACACGATATGAATGGTCATACGAACTCCGTCAATGGTTTGGACTTTATATTTGGCTTATATAGCAGGCGTAATCAAAAGTTACAGTTTACTGCCAATAATTACATTTTGATACTGTGCTCTGATTTTAACTTTGATTATGATGGCTGTAACGGACAACGAGATGGCTTAAAAACATTGCTATCCTATCATGCAATGTTATCGTATCCTGCAACCCCTCAGTAAAACTTAAGCAAAACGCTAAGTTTTACTGTTATTACTTATAAAACAACCCTGTCTTTTTTGAGGAAAAAATTATGAAAAAATTGGTTATCGCATCTTTGACTGCTATGTTTGTACTAACTGGTTGCAACACTTTTAAAGGTCTAGGTCAAGACGTTTCAAGTGCTGGTGGCGCTGTAACCGGTACTGCACAAGAAGTACAAAACAAAATCTAAGTCTGAATATTGTTAGACTTATTTTAAAGAGGCTTATCATTTGGTAAGCCTCTTTTTTTATCTTTTGATTTTACAAAAACTCTCTTAAGATTTGATTCAGATACCTTTTACCCAATGCAGTCGGCTGTAAATGCTCATTATCATCTATCAATAGCCCTTGTTTAATGAGCTTATTCACCTCTAGAGCAATACTGTCATAGCTCAGTCCCGTACGAGCTTCAAACAACGACCACGCCACGCCATCATGTAAACGTAACGCATTGAGCATAAATTCACTGACCAGCTCATCACTTGCAATTGCTTGCCAACCTACCATTTTTGGCGGTATTAGCGTCTTTGGTATGGTTACCATTTGGTTGTTTTGGTTTATTTTATTTTGCTTAGTCTCATCTTGGTAGCCCATATAGTCTTTGGGCAGACGTGATTTGCTAAAGCGATATATACCCGCCCCGTTTTTTAATATCTCATCAGACATTTTTTCAGCGATCAATTCTTGACTGACATCTTTATCCATGGTGACTTTACCGTGAGCACCAGCACCAATCGCCAGATAGTCGCCAAACTGCCAATAGTTGACGTTGTGACGGCAAGGCTTATCGGACGCACCTGCCCATGTGCCGACACTTCGTAATTGTTATAGCTCAAACTTTCAAGCAATGCCTGACCCGCTTGTTCGATATCCGCCAAGCTATCTTCATCGGGTAAAATCGGCTGACTGCGATAAAACACGGTATTTGGCTCAATGGTCAGCTGATACCATGAAATATGCGTAGCACCTGCGTCATGTGCCATTTGGATATCGTTCAATGCTTCACTCATCATTTGCTGCGGTAACCCATGCATCAAATCCACATTGACGCGCTCAAATCCAGCGCGACGAGCCGCTTTAATGGCAGAGAGCGCTTGGGCTGGATTGTGAATACGCCCCAGTGTGGTGAGCTGCTCAGCAGCAAAGCTTTGTACGCCAATCGACAAACGATTGATGCCTACCTTTAAATACTCCACAAATGGCGCATACTCAAGGGTGCCTGGATTGGCCTCCATCGTTATTTCAATGTCACCGGCAAACCTAAAAATCTCGCGCAAACCGTTAAATAAGCGTTGATACTGGGCAATGGGCAGCAGCGAGGGAGTACCGCCACCGATAAATATTGAGCTGATTTCTCGCCCTTGTGTTAACGATTGCTGCGACGCCGCATCAAGTAATAGCGTATCAACATATTCGTCATACATAGACAGCTGACTGTCCATCGGCAGCTCGTGCGAGTTAAAATCACAATAAGGGCATTTTTTCACACACCACGGGATATGAATATAAAGCGCTAATGGAATATCTCTGACATCGAGCGCACTTATACTGTCAGGACTTGTATTGTCATGATTTGAATTATCACGATTAACAGAGCCAAGGTTGTTAGAAAAATGAGACGATTTGATATTTGACATAATCGGACTTATCTATAAAGGGGTAGCTGCTATCATCAGCAGAAAGTAGCGCTAGGATAACGGCTGGGCGAGCTAAAGAAAAGCCTAATCAGCATAAATTAGACATAAAAGCAGTGACACAAAATGGTGTTTAAGCTGATAGCTCATAGCTAGAATACAAAAAAAGCTCAATGACCATATAAGATGAGAATCTATGATGAGCAGCTTTTAAACTCATGACTATTAAACCGTTATTATTACACTAATAATTTTACAAGGATAAAGACCATGGCCTATTGGCTTATCAAATCCAATCCCCGCTGTTTTAATATAGAAGACTTACAACGTGCGGGCACGGAGATGTGGGATGGCGTGCGTAACTACCGCGCCCGTAACTTTATGCGTGACGATATGAAAGTCGGTGACAAAGTATTTTTTTACCATTCGAGCGCTAAACCTTCTGGCGTCGCTGGCATCGTGACCATTAGCAAGGCCGGCTACCCTGACATCACCCAGTTCCATCCTGAGCATCGACATTATGACCCTAAAGCAACTGAAGATAAGCCACGCTGGTATATGGTAGATGTGACTTTTGAGCAGGCTTTTACGGATATATTGCCCTTAGCCCAACTTAAATTCTTGCCGGCGCTTGAAGATTCCTTGTTGCTGAGAAAAGGCTGTGAGCAGCTGACCATTCTGCCGCTTGAACCCAAGCATTGGAACACGATTATGGATATGGCAGAAGAGCTTAATCTCATACCGTATGAGACTAATTCTATTTGACGCTTACTGCATGGCTTACAACGCCTTAAAATTCAAGAAAAAGCGATGCTTTAGTATTAACAAACGCGTCTAGAACGTTGACATCAGACTTAAGCTTGTTTACCATTATTTTTAATAATAACCTGTCGATTCTACTTGCGAATTGACGGGTTATTTTTATTTTAGGGCTACCATTTTTATTTTTATACCTAACCGGCCTATTGTTACTCAGATTGGACTTGCTCATATTATTTATCGGAGTATTATCGTCGCACCAATCCTATTTTACTGTCTTGCTATTAACTTGTTGATGGCAGCATTTGCTCATCTACAATCATTACCGCAAAGAATAAAAAGTTGCTTATTATGGTTTTCCCATTATCTTTCAGAGATTTTAAAAGTTACAGCTTACGCTTAGGCGTACTTGCACTGCCTATTTTAATTACCCAGTTTTGCCAAGCCGCGCTGGGGGTTGTCGATGCCATTATGGCCGGTCAAGTCTCTGCCCTTGACCTAGCCGCCGTCGCTGTTGGTTCCGGTATTTGGCTGCCATTATTCTTATTGGCGACCGGTATTTTAATCGCCACCACGCCGCTCATTGGCGAAGCAATCGGTCAAAACAAACACAGCCAAGTACCACACATCACCCAACAGTCTTTATGGACGGCAGGTGTCATCGGTATTCTCGGTTTTATTATTGTCAATCTGGCACCCAATATACTTGGGGTGATGGGTGTGCCTGAAAACATCCAACCTATCGCTTCCCAATATCTACGAGGGGTATCGTTCGGTTTCCCTGCGATTGCGGTCTATGCGGTACTGCGCAGTTATTGTGAGGCGCTTGGTCGACCGGAGCCTGTGACAGTTATCAGTATCATCGGGCTGCTTGCCGATATTCCGCTTAACTATATCTTTATCCATGGTTTATTTGGCATGCCTGAGATGGGCGGCGCAGGTTGCGGGGTTGCAACCGCAATAGTCCTTTGGATTAATGTCATACTATTAGCGACTTATACCAGTTTTACTAAGCGTCAACAGTTTGCTAGTACGCGCTTCTTTTATGCTTTTGCCCGTCCCAATCGCACGCAAATCAAAAAACTATTAAAGCTTGGTATCCCGATTGGCATTTCTATCTTTTTTGAAGCCAGTTTATTTAGCTTAGGAGCCTTGGTAATCAGCCCCTTAGGCGAGCTTGCAACCGCCTCGCATCAGGTGGCGCTATCGGTGACCTCGCAGCTGTTTATGATTCCCATCTCAGTCGCGATGGCGCTGACGATTATGGTGTCCAACCGCTTTGGTGAGAAAAACCTGATGGCATTACGTCAGGTACAAGCCACAGGTTTGATATGGACGGTAATAATTGCCCTTACTTGTATGCTTGGCATTTGGTTATTTAGACCGCAATTGGCCGCGGCCTTTACCGACAATCCCGATGTCACAGCCCAAGCCATGCACCTACTTATCTTTGCCTTAGCCTATCAGTTATTTGATGGTTGGCAGGTCAATGTCGCCGGTATATTACGCGGTATGCAAGACACCACCATACCGATGTGGGTCACGCTATTTTGTTATTGGCTCGTGGCCCTACCACTTGGTATTTATCTCGTGCGCTTTACCGACGTTGGCGCGCAAGGTTTTTGGATGGCACTTATCACCGGCTTATTCCTATCTTCCATCTTGCTTACCGTACGTTTGCGCTATCAGCAAAAACGCTTAACCATGATGTGGGCTTAATGCTGTCATTACCTTTATCCAATCGTAGCGTCTAGTAACCATTACTAGCGCTACCTTGTCACATAGACTATGATAAATCATTAAGTATTTCTTACTCTATAAGATAGCTTACGTCATAATATGTAAAAAAACTCAGTTAACAACTGTACATCGATTGCTCATTGGCGTGAATATAGGTATCATTAGCAATTACCAACACAATATTTAGTTACACTATTTTCTCGAATTTAGTACAAGGCAAAATTAAAATTATGGATATTGAAAAAATACGCACCCTGATCGCACTCATGGAAGAAAGTGAACTGGTTAATTTAGAAATCAGCTCAGACGACGAACATATTAGCTTAACTCGTCACTATGATGCGCCTGCACCAACGATGATGGCCGCTCCAACTGTTGGCGCTGCGCCAATCGCTGCTGAAGCCACAGCTGCTATCAAAGCTGGTAGCGTTGAGACATCGCCGATGGTTGGTGTTTTCTATTCAGCCCCAAGCCCTAACGATCCACCGTTTGTAAAGGTTGGACAAAAAGTACAAGCGGGTGACACGCTTGGTATTATCGAAGCCATGAAAATCATGAATCCTCTTGAAGCGACTCAAAGCGGTATTGTGGATGAAATCTTAGTAAATAACTCTGAAGTTGTGCAGTTTGGTCAGCCGGTCATACGCTACAAAGCGTAACGCTATTTCCAACCTTTACTTTGTAATGATTGAGACCTCGTTATTATTGATACGGCATCAGCGCTCAATTTACCTAAATGAGTTGTATCGTCATTTATTTTTATGATGTCTAAAATAGCGACTTTATCAATGACTGCCGCTTCAACAAGGATGACCCCATGATAAAAAAACTGCTCATCGCCAATAGAGGTGAGATTGCCCTACGTATCGTTCGAGCTTGTAAGGCGCTTGGCATAGAGACTGTCGGCGTCTATTCTACCGCTGATGCAAATTTGATGCACTTACGCTTTGTTGATGAAGCAATCTGTATTGGCAAACCCAATGCCAACCAAAGCTATCTTGATATCAATACGATTTTGACCGCCGCTGAAATTACTGGTGCTGACGCCATTCATCCCGGTTATGGTTTTTTGGCTGAAAATGCTGAGTTTGCTGAGCGTATCGAAGAAGCTGGATTGACCTTCGTTGGTCCTAACGCCGATCATATCCGCTTAATGGGTAATAAAGTTTCTGCCATCAATGCCATGAAAAAAGCAGGTGTGCCAACGGTACCCGGTTCAGTGGGTGCGGTGACCATGCACAATGCGGAAGAGCAAGCACGCAACATTGGCTTTCCTCTTATTATTAAAGCAGCTGCAGGCGGTGGTGGTCGTGGTATGCGCGTTGTTGAGCGCTTTGAGGAAATTATTGGTCAAGTGCAAGCGGCAAAGCAAGAAGCTGAATTGTGGTTTGGCGACGATACGGTCTATATGGAACGCTATCTACAAAATCCGCGCCACGTAGAAGTACAGGTACTTGGCGACGGCAATGGTAATGCGATTCATCTTTATGACCGTGATTGCTCTTTACAGCGCCGCCATCAGAAAGTATTAGAAGAGGCCCCTGCCCCTGATATCCCTGATGATGTACGTCAGCCTATCCTCGATGCCTGTGTCAAAGCCTGTAAGCTGGTCAAGTATCGCGGTGCTGGGACATTTGAGTTTTTATTTGAAAATAATGAATTCTTTTTTATCGAGATGAATACCCGTGTACAGGTTGAGCATACCATCACCGAGATGATTACAGGTATCGATGTGGTCGTTGAGCAGCTTAAAATCGCAGCGGGCTACGGTTTATCTTATCGTCAAAGCGAAATTGAAGTTCAAGGTCATGCGATTGAATGTCGTATTAATGCTGAAGATCCAGTGACCTTTATGCCATCACCCGGTACTGTCACTCAGCTGTACTCACCTAGTGGCGCTGGCGTTCGCTTTGATTCACATCTCTATCCCGGCTATGAGATTCCAAGTTACTACGACTCACTCATTGGCAAGCTTATCTGCCATGGTCAAACGCGTCAGCAAGCAATCTCTAAAACCCTGCACGCACTTGATGAATTGGTGATTGAAGGTATTAAGACCAATATACCGATGCATCGTGATGTAATTTTGGCTGATGATAAATTTGTCCATGAAGCACAAAATATTCATTATCTTGAAAGAGAGTTATTAACGGCTAATAAAGACAAGGCTGATTCATAGTCTGTCTAAATGCTATTGTTTTACAAGAAAATTAATAAAAAAACCGCTATCCAAATAGATAGCGGTTTTTTATTGTGTCTGGATTTTATAAATGACATTTTTAAATTTTATAGATAACAGTTTATAAATGATAATAAAATATTATGGTAATACTCTAGTGAAATTCATAAAGCATTCTGTACCATCAGGGTCGGCACGCCACTGCATCTGATTACCGTCATGGTTTAAAAACGCAATCAGCGCCTCATCAGTCTGATCTATCTGATTGCCTGAGCAATCTACCTCATTGTTGTCATAGACTGTTTTGAGAGCAATAATCGGCAAACCCTCTTCGCGGTGAGTGACTAGGTAGCGACCATAGGTCCATTCTTTACCACTGACTGCCCACATCTCATTATCCGCAGCAAAGTTATATAACTCACGGCATTGATTGGATTTCGCTGCTGAAGCCATCAGTTTTTGACTGCTGCTCGGCTTGATATTAACAATACGTTTTTCATTTTGGCTCAGTAGCCCATCTTTCGTATCAGCGCTTACTTTTGGCTCAACACTTTTTACTTTTTGCTGCTTGGATGCCGCTTGTCTGGCCTCCGCTTCTTTAGTCATTGTGATACTACTGTCTAAATCTATCTCCCACTGTCCGGCAATGGCGGGACTGATATGCGTGGTAATCGTGGGCTTACTGACGACTTCACCATTCGCTGGCAGTGAAGCTAAAATAGATGCCAATGTAAATGAAGCAAATGATATAGGTTCCATAATTAACCTTGTTTTTCTACTATTATAATAATGAATGATATATACATTAGCGTAAGTCTTAGACACCAAAAACACAAGTAACATTATGCTATCAGTCGTAAAGACGTCGCTAAGCACGCACTCAGTTATCATGATTTCAATATAAAAAGAGTACCTTTAAAATAGCACGCTACTATGATATTTTCTTCCATAAAAAAATAACGCCATGGCTGATTTGCCGGTTGCAAGAGCCATGACGTTATAGGTTACCGTATTAAATGAACCGTCTTAATACTAATACTGTTTTAATATTAATAGTATAAATTTTATTAAGCAGCGGCGGTATTTACTGCTTGAGCAAAGGCGGATAACGCGCCTTTAAGCATCGCCGATACGGTACTGCTACAAGTGCCAATGCCTGAGTAAACTTCACCATCGACATTTAGCTGAATGTAAGCGGCAGCGTTGGCGTTGGTTTTGTTATCATTATTGGTATCATCATCGATACCATCACCGCTATTGTGCTGCGGATTAATCGCATGCTCAGCGTAGTTGATGACATGAATGGATTTACCCGTATGCTGGGCGAGTCCGTCAATAAACGATGATAAAGGACCGTTACCTGTACCATCAATAGTAATAGCGTCACCATTCATCTGTACTTGACCGTTAAAGTACACCTCACCGCCTTTATTATTGACGCTATAATCTAGAAGCTCAAAGCTGCCTTGCTGCAAATAAGTGTCTTCAAAGGTTTGTAAGATTTCATCGTTCTGCAATTCACGGGCCGCGCTTTCCGCTTGTTTTTGTACCACACCGCTAAAGTCAATCTGCATCCAGCGTGGCAAGTTAAAGCCATAGTTACGCTGCAAGATATAAGCAACGCCGCCTTTACCAGACTGGCTATTGATACGAACCACATCTTGATAGCTGCGACCGATATGCGCCGGATCAATTGGCAAGTACGCCACATCCCACACATTTTCGGTCTGCTCGGCATGCTTTTCATTATAATCGAGGCATTTTTTGATGGCATCTTGATGCGAGCCACTAAAGGCGGTAAACACCAACTCGCCAACGTACGGATGACGAGGATGAAGTGGCAAGTTATTACACTCGCTCACCACCTGTACAATCTCACTCATATTACTAAAATCAAGCTCTGGATCAACGCCTTGGCTGAACAAGTTCATTGCCATGACCATGATATCCATATTACCGGTACGCTCACCATTACCAAGCAAGGTGCCTTCAATACGATCGGCACCAGCAAGCACGCCAAGCTCAGCCGCCGCTACCGCACAGCCACGGTCATTATGGGTATGCAAACTGATAGTGACATGCTCACGTTTGGCAAGATGACGACAGAAATATTCAACTTGGTCAGCAAAGACGTTTGGCGTTGACGCTTCAACCGTCGCGGGCAAGTTTAAAATCACTTCTTGACCGTTTTCAGGCTTCCAGACATCACAAACCGCGTCACAGACTTCGACTGCATATTCCGTCTCAGTTTGGCTAAAGCTTTCAGGTGAATACTGGAATACCCATTCTGTTTCCGGATATTTGGCCGCGTATTCGACCAATAAATTCGCACCGGTAATGGCAATCTCTTTAATTTCAGCTTTATTTTTACCGTATACTTTTTCGCGTTGGATACGGCACGTTGAGTTATAAACATGGACGATGGCACGCTTCGCCCCTTTTAATGATTCAAAAGTACGGGCAATCAAATGCTCGCGCGCCTGCACCAATACTTGCAAGGTGACATCAGCAGGCACATGGTTTTCTTCGATTAATTTGCGCGCAAAATCAAACTCAACTTGTGCCGCTGATGGGAAGCCAATTTCAATCTCTTTAAAACCCACATCGACCAAGGTTTTAAAAAAGCGCATTTTTTGTTCAATCGTCATTGGATCGATTAACGCCTGATTACCATCGCGCAGGTCCACGCTTGCCCAAATTGGTGATTTCTCAATCGTTTTGCTCGGCCAAGTGCGATCTGTCAGCACAGGTGCAAACGCAAATGGACGATATTTACGGAAATCGAAAGCGGCATTTTTTGGGGTAACTTTTGCAGAGGTGTTGTCTGCATGGCGTGTTGCTTGATTAGGCATAATCAATCCTTAGATAACATAAAGAGCTGAGTTGAAGTGTAGATTTTAGCTGGGCAACTAATGACCAAATCATTCTTTATCATACGAGATAATAAAAGTTTATGCCATTATAATAACAAAGTTTCTGCGTTAGAAATCAGCTTTATTTCACCAAAATTTATAGTAATTTAGTGAAAAAATGCACAATTATGATTATAATTGCTGTAATTCACCAATAAGGCGATATTCGATGTTAAATAACCATACGGAAAACTCTTTAGCCATAGATATTGACGATACTGACAAACAGATATTACGCTTATTACAAACCCAAGCACGTATGAGTATTACCGAGCTTGCCGAACGGGTTAACTTATCGGCAACCCCTTGCGCGCGCCGTATCAAACGCTTAGAAGATTCAGGCATCATCACCGGCTACCATACCCAGACCGATGCGCAAAAACTTGGCTATCCTCTGGCGGTATTTATTGCGATTAGTATGGATCGCCATACTGCAGATCGCTTTGAGCTTTTTGAAGAAAAAATTCAAAGTTTCGATGAGGTGGTTAGCTGTAGTATCGTCACCGGTCGCACTGAAGACTACTTAATTAAAGTGCGTGTACGTGATATGGCGCATTATGAGGAGTTTTTATTGCATAGGCTCAATCGCATCGAAGGCGTCGCCCAAGTGCATACCAGCTTTGAGCTACGAGAAGTATTTAGTCGTAGCGTGGTTTAGTTTGACGGTTAATGTGGCTGTGGCTGTTTCCTTTCATTAATTCTAGTTATCAATTAGAAGATGACTGAGTTTGCCGCTGAAAAAAGAAAACTAAAACCAACCCTAGTAATAAACCGCTAGCCGCGACCAATAAACCGGCGTTAAAATTGTCCTGTTTCCCTGCCAGCGCCACCGTGACCAGCGGCCCTATGAACTGCCCTATTGCATACGCCAAAGTTGCCAGCCCAATTAATAAATTTGAGTAAGCGGGATTGATATTTTTAATCAAATTAAGTGTCATTGACACCATACCGACAAAGGTTAAGCCCAAAATCACTGCATTACCATATAAGCCAATAGCACCATCAGACCATATTGGCAAACACATACCAAACGCTTGCAATAACGTTAAACCCATCAAGGTTTTGGTCTCGCCAATGCGCTTGGCAAGCGCGCCCCAAATAGGGTTCGATAGCATGGCAAAGATACCAACTACGAGCCAAATCAGTAACCCTGCATAGCTTTGTGTCGTAAGCCGCTGCGTTGCCATTACGGGCAAAAAAGTCGCTGAAGTAATATAACCAAACCCCGCCAATACATAACTTGCCGACAGTAATACAATCGCCTTGGTATGACCAGCCACCGCTTCATATAAAGAACGTTTAAAATTAAGATAAGTTTGCTGTATGGATAGGCGCTGATTGCTGCGGTTTAATTTAACAGGCTGTGATTTAAGGGATGATAGCTTAGAGGATTGTCGCTTAGGGAACTGCAAGTTAGAGGACGATAATTTAGATGATGATAAATCAGCTGAAATCAGATTTTGCGGTCTAATGGCATAAAGCAGCCATAATAACGGTAGACTGATAATCCCTGCTACTAGCCAAATGATATCGAAATGATAGCCGAGTGTTAATAACCACCATGTCAAGACGGCAGAGGCGCTGATACCGACGCCAATGCCCGCATAATGTAAGGCTGAAAGTACCGAGCGGCGCTCATGACTAAAGCTTTGAATCACTAGCGATGAGCTTAAAATCATCGCCACCCCACTGGCGATACCAGATAACAAGCGGATGACATACCAGCTATTCAACGATAGATTTGGCACCACCAATAGCATGGTAGTAACGATACTGACTGCTGTCCATGCTATGAGCATTTGCCATGTCAAACGTTGGGGCACAAACATCGCAATCAGCGCGCCAATAAAATAACCACTATAATTGACCGAAGCCAGCCAACCTGCAATGACCGTCGATAACGATAATTGTGTCATAATATCAGGTAAGGTTGCGGTAAATAAAAACCGCCCAAACCCCATAACCACCGCCAGACAATATAACCCTATACAAGCAATCGCCGTTTGATTGGTAATAATAGTAGCAGCACGGCTTTTAAAAGCAGTCATCATGACAGAGCCATTTTGTGGCAAGAAGCACACAATCCTTTGTGTTAAAAGCAGCCAAAAGTACTAATACATAACCAATTAAAAATAGAATAAAAGAGTTATAAAGATAATGCTTACTACTAAGAAATATTTCGGACTGGAGGACTCGCCTACTCGGCTGTTTCTGCTTGACCTAACATTTGCACGCGCTGATCGCTAAACATATCCATATCAGGGGCAAGCGTGCGCATAAAGCGGTCAAAATAGAGCATTTGCTTGGTCAATAAAGCAAAGTCACGTGGGAAATGAATACCATGACGCTTACCGACCTCAACAATCTCAAGCATCATCTTATTTAATTCATCGGCCTGCTCTTTGCTGTTAAAAGGCACGCCGCTGGTAAAGGCTTTGTCTTCTGCCATAATGGTTTTCATCATACGCTGCAAATCATTGCCCAATGCCGCGACGTCAACTTGGTTGCCGCCATGGGTCATCTCCATATCAATCATATGGCGCGCCATTGCTTGATAATCGCTGTCTTGCATTGCTTGCATCATACCCATACAGGCGCGCCAGCTCTCAGCTTTTAATTTACCAACGATACCGAAGTCCAAGAAACCAATACGCCCATCAGTTAATAGCATCAAATTACCCGCGTGCAAATCCGCATGGAAGCTATTACACAGCATCAAACTGGCAAACCAGGTATTCAAAGTATCTGCCATCACTTGCGCAGGGTCATTACAATACTGGCGCATGACGGACTCATCTACCATAGAGACGCCGTATAAGCGGCTCATGGTCAGCACACGCTTGGTGGTCAGCTCTTCATAGACGGTCGGCGCGACGACGCGTGTATTTCCTGATATCGCTAAAAACTGCTGGAAATCACGAATATTTTGCGCTTCAGCGATAAAATCTGTTTCGGCAAGCATACGCAAACGAATTTCATCGATAATAGGCGCAATACTGGCAAAGCGCATCGAAGGCATTAGTAGCTCAACCAATTTGGTCACGCCGTGCAACACGCCCAAATCCGTTTGCATAATGGTTTCAACGCCCGGTTTTTGTACCTTTAATACCACTTCATCGCCATTATGCAAACGCGCGGCATGTACTTGGGCAATAGAGGCTGATGCTAACGGTTTTGTGTCGATATGAGCAAACATCTCCTCAAGCGTCAGACCATCAACGGCCAGCTCTTCTTTTAATACCTGTTCAATGTAAGCATAGGATAATGGCGTCGTTTGATCCAAGCAGCTTTGGAATGCTTGAACATATTCACGCGGGAACAATGACGGCGTACTGGCGATAAACTGCCCAATTTTAATGTAAGTCGTACCTAATTGTTCAAAGGTTTCCTTTAGCAGCATGGCATCAGGTTTTTCACCTTTTGCAATTCTAAGCGCTGACAAACCAGCAACGCTTGCAGTTTGGCGAACACGATTAACGACATTAAAGGTATGCTTTAGTAAATGCGGGCGATGAATTTTCATAAGAAACAACTATGGTAATAAAAAGGAGATTATGAGGATACAGAGACTGAAAATGGTTAAGTATTTGCTAATCTTTAGTACAAATCGGACAATGCGCATCTTTGCGATAGCCCATCAGCCGTTGCTGCATCTGGCTACCATCCCATATTAACAGCTTATTTGTCAGTGGATTTTTGGTTAATCCTAGATATTGCAGCGCAGCATTGGCTTGTAAGTTACCCATGATAGCTGTCGTGCTGGCAAGCACCCCTGAATTGGCACAGGTACGTTCATCCGCCTCTGCATCAAGTACCACAGAACCAAAGACGCAATGATAGCAGCCTGTATCCAAGTGCGGCTCATATAATGCCAACTGCCCTTGCATCGCTATCGCTGAAGCGGATAACAACGGAATCTGATAACGAACACTAATACGATTGATGATATCTCGGGTGGCAAAATTATCAGTACAGTCTAAAAGCAGGTCAGGCGTGCCAGATGCCATATCAAGCAGCTCATAAGCATTGTCTTCACTCAATCTTGCCACTGTCCCACCGGCACTAATCAGAGGATTAATTTTGCTGAGCATTTGCGCAGCTGTAAGCGCCTTAGGTTTGCCGATATCTTCAGGTAAAAATAGCGTTTGCCGTTGCAGATTGCTGGCTTCAATCACATCATCATCTATTAGATGCACTTGCCCCAATCCTGCCCGCACGAGCGTTTCAGAAGCTGGGCAACCAAGACCGCCTGCGCCAATCATAACGACGCGCGATGCTTTTAAGCGTAATTGAGCATCGATATCCCAACCATCAAGCAATATCTGCCGTGCATAACGCAGCAGCTCGTCATCCACTAGCTGCCCTGTTTCTTTTGACTGCGTCATACTTTCTACCACAATTTTTCACCACGATTTATAATCAAAAAACGTATTACTAAAAATACCTGCTATTAAAAACACTATTATTAAAATAATGGGGGTCTAAAACCCATTCACTACAATAACCCATTATGACAGCTGACCCAAAGTCACCCTGTCATTCCCACCAAAGTCCTGAACCGTATGGACAGAATCAAAGCGATTGTCTAAAAACAGCTGACGAACCGCTGAACCTTGATCAAAGCCATGCTCAATTGCTAAAAGCCCACCTACATTCAAATGTTTCGGCGCCTGCTGGACAATATACTCGATATCGGCAAGTCCATGATTGGGAGCACTTAAGGCGCTAATCGGCTCGGCAACTAGTCTTGCTAAATGCTCATCTTCTTCATCAATATAAGGCGGGTTAGACACAATCACATCAAATAATGGCTCATCCTGAGTAGACAGCGCGTCATACCAACTACTTTGAATAAACTCGATATCAGCAACCTCATTTACCATTGCATTGTGCTGAGCGACTTTTAACGCCTCTAGCGATAAATCAACGGCAACAACCTGCCAGCTTTCTGTTGAACTATTTTGACAGCTTTGTTTTAACTCATGCGCTAAGCTAATAGCAATACAACCTGAGCCCGTCCCTAAATCTAATAGTCGCTTTGGTTTTTTATCATCATTTGCGATTTTTGGTCGAGAGTTTATCCACGTTAATACTTGTTCAATCAATATCTCAGTATCCGGTCTCGGTATTAACGTATGCTCATTCACCTTAAAGTTCAGTGACCAAAATTCTTGCTGTCCCGTTAAATATGCCAAGGGCGTGCCCTGCTGCATCTTAGTCACACCCGCATGAAATTGCGCAAGCTCGCTATCGTTCAGTTGATAGTTTTCATCAGTGATTAAAAACGAGCTTGGCTGCTCAATGACAAATAACAACCAATCAGTGAGCCAAAACGAGGGCAAATGACTGCTTGCAGCTGCATTCGTCAATTGCTGAATCTGCTGTTTTATTTGACCAATGGTAGCTGCTGTCATAAATAACTCGTAAAATTACTGTTTACTGAATAAGCCTGTCGAACTGGTTATATTTTATTGTCTTAGCTACTCTGATGCCCGTGGTGGCTCTTTGGTATCCGTTAGTTTTGGATTGGCTTTGGTTAACTTATCGCCAATACCTTTGCCGCCTTCACCATCGCCATTATTGTCATTGTCGCCATAAATATCATCGTTATCACCAATGACGATATGTTTATCGACAAAGTAAATCAGCGCTAAAATAGGAATACCAATCGCAAAGGTAAAAATAAAGAAGAACGGATAGCCCATACTATCTACAATAGAGCCTGAATAACCACCCATGACCTTAGGAATAAGCGTCATTAACGAAGAAAAAATAGCGTACTGTACCGCGGTAAAACGTATTGAAGTCAACGCCGATAAGAAAGCAATAAATACCGCGCTAGCAAGACCTGCGGCTAAATTATCAAAAATTACCGCCATATACATGATGGGCAAACTGCCTGGATTATAGGTCAGCACCACAAATAATAAATTGGTCGCACAAGCGAGAATAGCGCCAATCATCATGGCATGCATGATACGAAAACGCTGCGCCAACAGCCCACCTAAGAAACCACCAGCAATGGCCATAATCACGCCAACCAATTTTACCGCATTGGCAATATCGGTTTTACTAAAGCCCATATCTTGATAAAAGACGTTTGATATCACCCCTGCCACGATGTCCGATATGCGGTACAAACCAATCAGCGCTAATAACAATAATGCCTTTTTACCATAGCGTCTAAAGAAGTCTAAGATAGGCTCAATCCACGTCGCCATCGCAATTTCTTTTTTGACTAAACCTACTTTTACTAATGCATAACCTGCTGCCATTGCTGCGGCTAAGCTTATCAGTAAATGCAATGTCTCACTAATAAAGCTGACAAACACGCCTTCAAACTCTGGCAGTATCTGCCCTATTAATACATAGGCCGCGATAAATGCGACGACGGCAAACACAAACAATAAAACCAATCTGACATAGTCTTCGCGGGTTTCCGCTACCAATGGCGCTTTATTGATAATTTTGGGTTGATTGATCATAAAGTACAGTAGCAGCAGAGGCGCACACACCACCAGCGCTAAAAAGTAAAACTTAATACTTGGCATTGCCATTAACGGTATCAGTGCAATGGTACTATCAAAGACCTTATTAATAAGGATATTGATAAGGTATATAACGCCGAACAATAAGGCTGGTATCAGTAGTAACGCTGAGTAAATTAGGAAAACTTTCAGGTTGCTTTTTTGCTTATGACTTTGCAAAATCTCAGCCGTTGGCTCATAACTGGCAAAGGTGGTCAGTATACCCAAAGTCATAACCCCAGCCATAATATAATAGGTATTGCGCCACGCTTCATAACTATAAAAGCTTTCCGTCGAACCGAAATAATCTGCTAAGTATAGCGCGCCTGCCCCAGCCACAATCATACCAACGCGATAACCTGACACATAGATAGAGGACAAAATAGACTGCATCGATGGCGGTGCCAGCTCAATACGGTAAGCATCAATGACGATATCTTGGGTGGCAGAAGAAAAGCCCAGCAAAACCGCCGCACCCGCCATATAAACCAATACGTCTTCGCTAACAGGATTGACCGTCGCCATCAAAAAGATAGCCAATACAATAAGCAGCTGTGATACCACCATCCAACTACGGCGACGACCCAACCATTTGGTCAAAAAAGGCACCGGTAGCGCGTCGATTAATGGCGCCCAAATAAACTTAAATGAATACCCTAATGCTGCCCAGCTGAACATGGTGACCACACCACGGTCAATGCCTGCTTCTCTTAGCCATAATGACAGACTGGAAAAAATAAGCAAAATGGGAATACCGGCTGAAAACCCTAAAAACAGCATGATAATGACACGTGGGTCTAGATAAGCTTTGGCGGCTTCTCCCCATGATTTTTTGGCAATCGGTTGATCAGGCGTTACAGGTTGGACAGCAGACATAATAACTCACCAAAACTTGAGACAAAAGAACACAACTGCGCACAATTTTTATCAATCATTTCTTATTGATTATAGATAAAAAGGATCGATAAAAATTGCTCAGCGTTGCATAAAACCATCATTAGCACAAAATTGAATTATGGTACTTGAGAACGCTAACCTTGACTAGATGTTTTTGCATTAACTTAATAACCATAGCATTCGGCCACCTTATTTATTTCATGACGGTAACGTCGTGTATCAAAAACTCACTCAAGTATTAAAAATGACTTTCTCTAACCGTATCTTGTTTTCAAATCAACTTGTCCATTTAAGTTAAATAAACTATTCTATATTCCTAATTAACATAAATTCATAGCTATTTATTATATACAAGAATAATAGCTTTGATTTACACTGGTGACTTACTGAGTATTTGTACGTTTTTATTTTTATATACAGACAGGGTTTGTATATTTATACAATAGGGTTAAGTGATGGCAATCGACGTAGTGGTCAATCAGCGGCATCTACAAATCCAACTGAAGCAGTTGGAAACAGTGTGGCATACGGTAATTAATGGCTATAATTTAAGTCAAGCAGCAACCGTGCTGCATACCAGCCAATCGAGTCTATCAAAACATATTGCAGCACTTGAAAACCAGCTTAAAACCGAAGTGTTCGTGCGCCAAGGCAAACGCCTGACGGGTCTGACCACCATGGGCACAGCACTCATGCCGCACATCGAATCTATCTTTGCTGAAATTCGTACCATTGAAAACCTCAGTCTGGATTTTAATAATCCCAATATTGGCACGTTAACGATTGCCACCACGCACACGCAGGCGCGTTATGTATTGCCAGAAGTGGTCAAAGAGTTTAAAGAGCGCTTCCCCAAGGTTAATTTAATCCTGCAACAGGCAGATCCTGAAACCATCGCCCAGATGGTCATTCGCGGGCAGGCAGATATTGGTATTGCCACTGAATCGTTATTACACAATAACTATTTGCGTTGCTACCGCTATTATGACTGGACGCATCGGGTCATTGTACCAAGCGACCATGAGCTTGCAGGACTAGAATCGATTGATTTACCAACGCTTGCCAGCTATCCGATTGTGACTTATCACGGCGGTTTTACAGGGCGCGGCGCTATTGATAAAACCTTTAGTGACGCAGGACTTGAGCCTGATATTGTACTCGCAGCGCTTGATGCCGATGTGATTAGCACTTATGTGGGATTAGGATTGGGCATTGGCATTATCGCCGAAATGGCATTTGAGCCAAGTCATTATCAGAATTTGACTGCCATTCCTGTTGATCATTTTGGACGTTTTACCAGCTGGATGGCGGTACGTGATGATGCAGAAATCCGTCAATACGGACGCGCCTTTATGGAGTTATGCCAAAAGCAATTTAGTCAGTAGCTGTTAACGTAATCAGTAGCTTTTTAAGCAGCAGCGCTTAAGCAATTAACAGCGACTTCAAGCAGCATGGCTTAATAATCGTCTTGCTAAAAATACAAACGGCACCGTTATCAATTGATAACGGTGCCGTTTGTATTTTTCTTTTATAAGACTATTTATTTCGGTAAGAAATCTGCGCAGCACTCTTATACGCGCCTCGAATTATTACGATTTGTTATTACCTTGGGCGTTGACCTTTATATTCTCTATAACTGCCCCATCTTATGAGCTATTGAATAATCAGAATGCTTTTTATTACTGATGTTTAAAAAAACCAACTATAAAAATGTCGTTGAAAAGCGCCATCATAACAATAGGTGAATCATGAGCAATACAATTCCATTATCTTTTTTAGACTTAGCACCCGTTCCTGAAGGAAAAACCATCGCTGAAGGCATTGCACAGACAGTTGCTATCGCTCAGCAAGCAGAGAAATCCGGCTTTAACCGTTATTGGATGGCCGAGCATCACAACATGCCTGGTATCGCTAGTGCAGCGACTTCCGTGCTGTTATCGCACATCGGCAGTCAAACCAAGCGCATACGCATCGGTGCAGGTGGCGTCATGCTGCCCAATCATGCACCGCTAGTCATTGCCGAGCAGTTTGGTACCTTACAGGCGCTATATGGTGACCGCGTAGATTTAGGTCTAGGGCGCGCACCGGGTACAGATGGCGCTACCTTTCAGGCACTGCGTCGTCAAATGCAAGACGCCGATCGTTTTCCACAAGATGTACAAGAACTGCTATATTTCTTAGGCGATAGCACAGACGATAGCCCTGTACAATCATTCCCAGGGGCGAAATCAAACATTCCTATTTGGATATTGGGTTCATCGCTTTTTGGCGCGACCTTAGCGGCACATTTGGGGCTACCATACGTCTTTGCCTCACATTTTGCTCCGCAGATGCTCGGTCAAGCCATCACTGCTTATCGCGAACAGTTTAAACCATCAGCGTATTTGGACAAGCCTTATGTGATGCTAGCGGCAAACTTATTACTTGCCGATGATGATGAAACTGCACAATATCACTTTACCTCAGCGCAGCAAAGCTTTGTGCGTCTACGTCGAGGCGAGCGCGGACAAATGCCAATGCCCACTTATGATATGGATAGCATCTGGAGTCCTGCTGAGAGAATGATGGTAGACAATGCTTTATCCGTGTCATTTATCGGTTCTGTACAAACGGTCAAACCGAAACTTGCGAAATTCCTTGCGCAGTATCAGCCAGATGAATTGATTGTCACCGCCAACGTTTATGATCAAGCAGCGCGTTTACGTTCACTGGAACTTACACCTGAGCTAAACTTGTTTACTTTACAATAGACCGCCTCGCTCGCATAATTATTGATAAGCCCTAATGAGATTACGGTCATGGAACCCTCTACTTTTATCGGTTCATCAATATTTTTATATATCGTGGCATTTATTGCGGTGATGGTTGTTGGCGGCTATTTAACCTATCATATAAGCCCCAAGCGCAAGCAGCGTCTTGCAAGCAAACGCCGTAAAGACGATATCAAATAACTATTTTCAATGTTAAAAGCCCCCTTTTCTAATTTGAAACGGGGGCTTTTTTAATGATGGTAATGATTAAGATAATAAACCTTAGTTGTTGGCTTTATAAGCTATCAGGCTTATAAGCTATCAGTCGTCTCACCAATCAACTGCCGCGCCAAAAGCTTTTTGCTTGGCTTGTTTTGCCACATATAAAGCCACGGCCGCATCAAAGCTTGCCGCGCCGACTGATTTAAACAAGGTAATGCCCGGCTCTGATTTTACGATCTCTTTGGTGACGAGCGCTTGCAAATCACCACTAAGGTCACTCCACGTCCATGTACAATCCTCGCTATCGTGCGCTTGGATTAAGTCACCGGCTTCATGGCGACTACCTACCAAGTCATCAACCACCACCATATCACTGTTGGCGATAACCTCATTGCTTATCTCCTTCATCGACGGCTGATATGCTCCAACCGCATTGATATGAACCTCAGATTTGATATGTTGACTATCAAATAAGCCTTCCGTCGCCCGTGTCGCCACGTTGATAATATCGGCATCACAAATAGCATCATTGATATCTTTGCAAATGCTTATATCAACCTTCCATTGGCTATAATCACGCTCAAAACGCGTTTTAAATTGCTCAGCGCCTTCATTGCTTCTATTCCATAAATAGACTGTTTTAATTTCAGGACGTACTGTCAATACCGCATGCAATTGCTCATAAGCCATGCCGCCGCAGCCAACCACTGCCACGCTTTGACAATCAGGCTTTGCCATATATTTGGTTGCGATACCTGACAACGCCGCCGTACGCACTTGGGTAATATAAATGCCATCCATAATCGCTAATATGGCGCCCGTATCATTATCGGATACGGTGATAAGGGCGGTGGTGGTTGGCATATCGCGGCTAGGATTATCAGGGCAAATAGTCACCAATTTCACGGCAGTATATTCTTTTTCCCCATCATAAATCGTCGCTGGCATCGATAAATGCGAGCCTGAGCTGTGTTTATCATCTTCACTAAACGTCTCAATGACCAAACGCTCAGGGGCTTTAACCCATTCAGGGTGCGCCGCTTGTTGATGTAACATTGCTTCGATAGCGTCAATAGCCGCTTGCATATTAAGATGTTCGGTCACGACCGCTTGATTTAATAACTGCACGTTGAGTGCTCCTTTTTATCAGTTTATTATTTACTTTATATCCATCATTTAACACGACGATTGGCGCTATATCCACCCTGCTACATCCATCCTGCTATATCCACCCTAACACGCGTAGTATCGCCGCGCCAATCGCCATACCAAACATTCCTACTACCGTTGTAAATGCTAAAATGTTGGCAGCCAATATATCATTCCCGCCCATGGCCTTTGCCATCACATAACTGGCAGCCGCCGTCGGTGACGCCGCCATTAAAAACAGCACACCCATATGCATGCCTGATAAACCAAAACTTAACCCAACGGCGATGGCCACAAAAGGCGCAATAACGATACGGCCAATACTAGCCTGCATCGACAGCCCCGACGGGTGCAACATCGACTTTAAATCAATACTCGCCCCAGCGCAAATCAGTGCTAACGGTAATGCCACCGCCGCCAGCAAATCGCCCGTCTTATGAATCACACCGGTAATCGGTGGCAGCGGTAACGCTTTATAAGCAAATGCCGCAACCAACGCAATGATTAAAGGGTTGGTAAACAGTTTTTTGACAATCATTATGCTGCGACTGAGCCACGTATCGTCTGCGCTTTTGGACACACGACTCAGGGTAATGACGGCTAAGATATTAAATAATATCGTCACCACCCCCATATAGACGGCGCCAATACTTAAGCCCTGCTCTCCGTAAGCATTGGCGACGGTTGCTAGCCCGATAATCGCCATATTACTGCGAAAGATACCTTGTACAAACACGCCTTGGTCGGCAGGCTTACGGATAAAATAACTGGCATAAATCTCGGCACCAATAAATAGGATAAAGGTCACCAAAATACCAGCCATGATTAAAATCATTTGCTTAGCATAATCGACCTCACTATCGACGACACTAAAAAATAACAAGCAAGGCAAACAATAATTAAAGACAAAGCTGGATGCTTGATCGATAAAAGCTTGACTCGCCTCACCGCGCCGCTGCATAAAAAAACCCAACCCCATCAAAAAAAGGTTAGGCAGTACAATGGTGATGGCAAAAATAATAGCAGCGGTCATAAATAAGCTCAATTCAGTGACAAGCCCACCATACTATGGACAATAGCGAGATAAATTAATGAATGATAAGTAGGATGATTCGTCATATGAGTATAGAGACAAAACAGCAAGCAAGACAAGCTGGTATGCGACTTTCTTTTCATAACGGCGATATTTTGACAAAAAAAAGCCTATAACGATTTCTCATTATGGGCTTTTTTTACGCTTTAAACTAATAGTTGTTGCTACGTTACTTTTCTATTACATCTTACCTTTTTACTTCTTTTATCTTTCAAGTTATGACTATGAAGCATTTAACGCCGCCTGTGCTTTTTTCTGCTTCTTAACGGTCATGGCTAACAGTTGAATAGCGGCAGGCGTAACACCGCTAATGCGTCCCGCTTGTGCAAGCGTGGCAGGGCGAATTTGCGCCAGCTTTTGTACAATCTCATTGGATAACCCTGACACCACACTATAATCAAAATCCATTGGCAATGCAGTATTTTCCAAACGCTTCATCTGGTCGATATCTTCTTGCTGACGGTCAATATAGCCGGCATATTTAACAGAAATCTCGATCTGCTCACCGACTTGGCTATCGACCTCTGAGCCAGTTATAGCAGCGATATCATTAAAGTGAATTTGTGGACGTTTTAATAAATCGTAAGCAGTCGATTCTTTAGAAAGCACCTCTCCTGTCTGCTCGGTCACTTGCTGACCTAGAGCATTAGCAGGCGTCGCCCAGATGTCTTTGAGACGCGAGGTTTCAGTGGCAATGGCTTCCATTTTTTCTTGATAGGCTTGCCAGCGCACGTCATCTACCAAACCAAGCTTACGACCGGTTTCGGTTAAGCGTTGATCGGCATTGTCTTCACGCAACAGCAAGCGATATTCGGCGCGGCTGGTAAACATACGATATGGCTCAGTGGTGCCATGCGTAATCAAATCATCGACCAGTACGCCAAGATATGCTTCATCGCGGCGCGGCGTCCAAACGTCAAACTCACTGTTTTCACAGGTGACCAGTGCCGCATTAGTACCGGCTAATAAACCTTGCACGCCCGCCTCTTCGTAGCCTGTCGTACCATTGATTTGACCGGCAAAGTACAAACGATCAATTGATTTAGTCTCTAAAGTTGGTTTTAGGTTTTGCGGATCAAAATAATCATACTCAATCGCATAGCCTGGACGCGTAATATGCGCATTCTCTAGACCCTTCATACTATGGATAAAGTCTAATTGCACATCAAATGGCAAGCTGGTTGAGATACCGTTTGGATATAGCTCATGTGTGGTCAAGCCTTCTGGCTCGATGAAGATTTGATGGCTGTCTTTATCGGCAAAGCGGTGAATCTTATCTTCAATTGATGGACAATAACGTGGACCTACGCCTTCGATTTTGCCAGAAAACATCGGTGAGCGGTCTAGATTTTCACGGATAATATCATGGGTACGCGCATTGGTATGGGTGATATAGCAATTGACCTGTTCAGGATGCATGGACACATCGCCCATATAGCTCATCACTGGCAGCGGCGTATCGCCTGGCTGAACTGTCATGACACTAAAGTCAACGCTACGCGCATCGATACGCGCTGGCGTACCGGTCTTTAGACGTCCAACGGGCAATTTCAATTCACGTAAACGGTCAGCAAGCTTGATAGAAGGCTGGTCGCCTGCGCGTCCGCCTTTTGAATTCTCAAGACCAATATGAATGACACCCCCTAAAAAAGTACCTGAGGTCAGTACCACGGTTTGAGTGTTAAAAATAATACCGGTTGCCGTCACAACCGCTGTGGCACGACCGTTTTCAACTAGAATATCATCGGCCGCTTGTTGGAATATATCCAAATTTGGCTGATTCTCTAACGTATGACGAATGGCAGCTTTATAAAGAATACGATCCGCTTGCGCACGCGTGGCACGAACAGCAGCACCTTTACGGCTATTTAACACGCGAAACTGGATACCAGATTTGTCGGTGGCCAATGCCATGGCGCCGCCAAGCGCATCAATCTCACGCACCAAATGTGATTTACCGATACCACCAATCGCAGGGTTACAGCTCATCTGCCCCAGCGTCTCGATATTATGCGTTAAAAGTAAAGTTTGCGCCCCCATACGTGCGGCCGCCAGAGCAGCTTCTGTGCCAGCATGACCGCCGCCGATCACTACCACGTCGTAATTTTTTGGGTATTGCATGTATGCCTCACTTGACTCTCAACGCAACCGTGAGCCAGAGGCTATGGTTAAATAGCATGGCTGCCGGTAAATAAACGTCAGTCGAATTTAAAAAAAGATAACGACTCAGATGAGCCATTAAAGATAGGTTAGATAGCCGGTAATTATAACAATTTTTTGCCGCTGAAAAAACGTTATACGAAAAACTATTCAAATTAACTATTATTGCAATTGACTATCAAGGCACATCAATAGAAGCTTGATGAACCTAGGTGGGATTTATTTACCAGGGCTGAGCGGTACAATACGGTCGGACTGCCCACTTGCCAGCATATGGTGGCTGCCATAACCTTCTGGATTAATCTGCAAATAGGCATTCATCTGCCCAATAGCATCACCATCATTGCTGGCCAAGATTTGCTCTTTAATCATCTCAACTGGCGGCAACGGCAAGTTTTTTAACAAGGCCAAACGCTGAGCGTTATCGCCTTTATTAACCACAAGCTCGATAAGTTGACGCGCATCGATGGGTAAATCTGGGGTATTTTGCGCCAATAATGCCAAATGATAGGCACCGGCAGCATCTTGATCAGCGACGATACGCTGCTCAATAGCAATATAAGTCGCCTCGGTTGCACCGCCTGCCACGCTTAGCTGATGAATACATTTAAGGGCAGAATTTGGCTCATTATCCGCCATATCAATTAAACGGGTTGATTCGTTTTTTAAATGTTCGCGGCGTTTTTCGATGGCTGCTTGTTCAGTCGCCTCTTGTTGCTCCGTTAATTCCGTGTTTGATAATTGATTATTCATATAATTCTCTCTTTTATGCAAAATATATTTATCTTGGACACTATATGGGGCTAAAAGCTATAAAAACAATAAATTGCATAGACAATAAAAAAACCCGAATAGCCATTCCACTAAGGAAGGCTATTCGGGTTTACTGTGCTTCAATACTTCAAAAATGCTTCAAACTATTTATTGAGACATATAAACTGCCCAATAAACGCGCTTAAATATTAAGCAGCAGGACTATTGGCTTCAACCAAAGGCTTAAGCTCGCCTGATTGGTACATTTGTAAAATGATGTCTGAACCGCCCATCAACTCGCCATCAATCCATAACTGTGGGAACGTTGGCCAGTTGGCAATCTTTGGCAATGTTGCACGGATTTCTGGATTTTCTAAAATATTAACAAAGGCGAATGGACGACCGATTTGCGTCAAAACCTCAATCGATTTGGCAGAAAAACCACACTGTGGAAACTGTGGGGTGCCTTTCATATAAAGAATGACTTTATTGTCTTTAATTTGATCACGAATCAGCTGTTCAACATCGTTTGCAGCAGTATTTGGGGTTTGCTCACTCATAAAAGCTCCTATTTATTAAAATCAAAAATTATTAAAACCATTATCAAAAAAAGGTATGTCACGTTAAATTTGGCATGTGGCTGCTACATGGGGCGATTGCCATTATATTGCAACCATCATCAAGTGATACTTACTATAATAGCCATCTAATCACTTGCTATTAGGGATTAAACGTCAAGCACATTAGCATCAGAAACGTTAACATCAGAAACATTATCGCCAGCCATGTTGTCGCCAGCCATGTTGTCGCTAGCCAGATTGTCGCCAGACATAGGCATATTCGGCACCAATAATACCACGGCATTGGCCATGATGCCCTCTTGCCGACCGGTAAAGCCCAGTTTTTCAGTTGTTGTGGCTTTAATGCTGACATTACTCACAGCAGTTTGCAAGTCACTGGCGATATTTTCGCGCATCGCTTGATTATAGGGTGCCAATTTTGGGCGCTCACACATCACGGTAATATCAGCATTGCCTAAAGTATAACCGGCGGCTTGGACTTTACCATACACATAACGGAGTAGGACGCGCGAATCCAAACCTGCGTGCGCCGCATCGGTATCTGGAAAATGCTGCCCAATATCACCAAGCGCCAATGCGCCAAGCAACGCGTCAGCAAGCGCGTGCAACACCACATCGCCATCAGAATGTGCAAGCAAACTATGGGTATGCTCTATCGGCACGCCTGCCAGTATCACATATTGCTGCTGCTCGCCCGTATTATGAAACGCATGGACATCGATACCTTGACCAATTTTTATCATTATTATTCCAAGTGAATTACTAAGTGAATGAAGGGTGATTGAAATAATTTAGAACCACTATCTAAATTTCTAAAGCGGTTTTACGCTCAGTAAGCGCGCATAGGTCGCCACCGCTTACAATTAACTGTTATAATATGACGCTTATTTTATCACAATACCCAGACCAAAATACCCCGTCCAAAAAACGAGATGACCTTATCAGCTGACTAAGTCTATCACTCTTAGTCGTTTTATTGATGAATAGCGTCATGTCACCCTTTGGATAACGTATAAATTGTTGAGCAATTCTATGTCAGCCACGCCAAACACCGCAAACCTACCCGTTTCAGACTCTTTTAGCGTCCATCGTCCTTTGACGCTTGCCGATATCGACAATCCTAGCAGCAAGCACGTCATCGTCGGTATGTCAGGCGGCGTCGACTCTTCCGTATCGGCTGTTTTGCTCCAGCAAGCAGGCTTTAAAGTGGAAGGTCTGTTTATGAAGAACTGGGAAGAAGATGACGGCACCGAATACTGTACGGCGATGGATGACCTAGCAGACGCGCAAGCGGTGTGTGACAAAATCGGTATCAAGCTGCATACCGCCAACTTTGCCATGGAATATTGGGATCGCGTGTTTGAGCATTTCTTAGCCGAATACAAAGCCGGACGCACGCCAAATCCAGATATTTTATGCAATAAAGAAATCAAGTTTAAAGCGTTCTTAGACTATGCACTGACCCTTGGCGCTGATTATATTGCCACCGGTCACTATACGCGCCGCAGCCTGAACTATGAAAATAACAACGGCGAAACCGTCGCCCAGTTATTGTGTGGACTGGATAATAATAAAGACCAAAGCTACTTCTTACATGCGGTCGGCGGCGATAAAATCGCTAAGACGCTATTCCCAGTAGGTGAGCTTGAAAAACCAGTCGTGCGTCAAATTGCTGAAGAGCATGACTTGGCGACAGCTAAAAAGAAAGATTCTACTGGTATTTGCTTTATTGGTGAGCGCCGTTTTAAAGACTTTTTACAACAGTACTTGCCGGCGCAAAAAGGCGACATCGTCACCGACGACGGTCATGTGATTGGTCAGCATGATGGCTTGATGTATTATACTTTAGGTCAGCGCGGCGGCATCGGTATCGGCGGCGTCAAAGACCGTCCAGAAGAACCTTGGTTTGTATTGGCAAAGGATTTGGACAAAAACCGTTTGATCGTCGGTCAAGGTCATGAGCATCCGATGCTAATGAGTAATGAGCTGCGAGCTTATAAGCTTGACTGGGTTGACGGATTGCCGCCTGCCGATATTTTTAGCACGGAAGGCTTACGCTGCATGGCAAAATCTCGCTATCGCCAGCCTGATCAGGCCTGCCGTGTTTACGCGCTAAATGATGATGGCTCTGAGGTTCGTGTGCTATTTGATGAGCCACAACGTGCCGTTACTCCTGGTCAATCAGCAGTATTTTATATCGATGAGGTGTGTCTTGGTGGTGGCGTGATTGCTGTTATTGATGCGCCTTGTGGGTTTTAATTCTTAGGTTTTACTCAATTACTGAATAAATATTATAAGTCAATTGAGCGATTGGCTGAAGCTCTGAGGTAAATTGATAAAAGCGAATATCATAGCTTCCTGAAGTCCAGCCATCATATGGTTTAAAACTTACCCAATTCTGGTTACTGTCGGCGATAATATTCTTTTTCTCAAATAATAGCACTTGCCCTGTTTGATTGTTGACCCATTTTACAAAAACAAAAGGGCTAGCAGGGGCTTTACCATCTGTGTCCAAATGCGCAAATAGTTTAGTATCTTTATTTAGGGTTGATGTATCTAAAGAGTTTGGCGGCATTACTTGACTTAAAGATAATTTGACATCGCCTACTAAGGGTTGATTGTCATTTGATTTGTATAGCTCTTCGACAGCTCGCTGGGCAAACCGTCTTTTATCTGAGATAACATCACTGGAGCCTTTTGCCATAAATTTATCAACGTACTGACTTAGGACATAATCCGGTATATCATTAACGATATTTATAGCTTGCTGCTGTGAGTAATCATTAATAGAGGGAGATGAGACCTTTGTGTTTGGATCAGCTGATAATTTTCCTGCGCCTATATTATTTGCGTAACTCTCTAACTCCACTAAAGTATTACTTACTTGATTAGAGCCATTTTGATTATTTGTGTCTATAGGGGTTTGCCGCTTTGTCTGCATAACCCGATCCATTTGCTGTTTGGTCATAAACAAATAGGTGCTTAAAACACCAAATAAAAAGGCAACAAGAACAGATGAGATAAATAAGGTTTTGTCTTTCATAAGATATCAATGGTTTAATACTATAGTTGATTGAGTTGAAGACTTCTGATTATAACTTTTAGAACATAAAAAAAGCATCCACTACCAGTGTGAATGCTTTTAAAAATAAATCGACTTATCTTTTAAGCCGATAGATATTATTTAGCACATTGAACTATATAACCATTAAATTTGAGGCTACCAGCAGATATTCCCCCTGAAATTTTTGAGCCTAAAGTAACAGTATTGCCCGAACATTCATAGCTACTCTCTTTACCGCCATTAACATTCGGAATTGCGAAAGTACATGTGCCTTCTCTAGGTACATATACATTGTTACCTTCAGATTTACATTTAGCAATACTAGGCTTGGGAGGAGTTGTAGGTTGTGTATTCGGAGTTGTGGGTGCTGAGTTAGAGCCCGTGTAAGATGAACCACTACTATCTGAGTCACCACCACAAGCAGTTAAACTCAAAGTAGATCCTAATAATAAGACGCCCAATAATTTATTCATTGTTTGTTCCTGGTTTGATATGAGTTTGAGTTAATCCGGCAATATATCACTAGCTATTTATCAAGTAAACATTATTTTACTAATGTGGTATTTGTTTTTTAACTTAATCTTATTTATAAACAGGTTATAATTGTGCCATTAAAATTTCTGTACTGTGTTATTTACTATTTTATTTACTATTAAATGAGGCCCCTTCATGACTCCACTTACCGCACTCTCCCCAATCGATGGTCGCTACGCATCTAAAGCTGACAGCTTGCGCCCTTACCTATCTGAATTTGGTCTGATTAAAGCCCGCGTTACCGTCGAGATTCGCTGGTTACAGTCATTGGCGGATAATAGCGCGATTGTTGAGTTGGCAGCGTTTGATGCCGATACCAACGACTTTTTAAACAGCATTGTTGATGACTTTAGTGAAGCAGATGCACAAGCCATTAAAGATATCGAAGCGACGACCAACCACGATGTAAAAGCGGTTGAATACTTTATCAAAGACAAATTCCGCGGCAATCAGCAGTTAGAAGATAGCTTAGAATTTATCCACTTTGCTTGTACCAGTGAAGATATCAATAACTTGTCCTATGCATTGATGCTAAAAGACAGCCGCGAGATTGTGGTAGCTAAAATGCAGCAAGTGACCGATAGCATTGTTGATTTAGCGCTTACTCATGCTGACCAGCCAATGTTGTCACGTACGCATGGTCAAACCGCTAGCCCAACGACCCTCGGTAAAGAGATGGCAAACGTCGCTTATCGCTTAGCTCGCCAAATCAAACAAATCGGTCAAGTTGAACTGTTGGGTAAAATCAATGGCGCTGTTGGTAACTATAATGCGCACTTCTCAGCCTATCCTGATGTTGATTGGCAAACTCATGCTGAGCAATTTATCAATGAGCGTTTAGAATTGACCTTTAATCCTTATACCACGCAAATTGAGCCGCATGATTATATCGCTGAATTGTTTGATGTGGTAAGACGCTTCAATACTATTTTAATCGATTTTAACCGTGATATTTGGCAATATATTAGCTTAGGCTATTTCAAGCAGCGCCTAAAAGATGGTGAAGTGGGTTCTTCTACCATGCCGCATAAAGTCAATCCGATTGATTTTGAAAACTCAGAAGGTAACTTGGGCGTGGCAAATGCGAAGCTTGCTCACTTAGGTGAAAAACTACCGATTTCACGTATGCAGCGCGACTTATCAGATTCTACTGTACTGCGTAATATCGGTGTTGGCTTAGCTCAAAGTATGATTGCCTTTGATGCTTGCCTAAAAGGTGTGAGCAAACTTGAGTTAAATGCGCAGCGCTTAAATGATGATTTGGACAATGCCCAAGAAGTGTTGGCAGAGCCGATTCAAACGGTCATGCGTCGCTACCGTGTCGAAAACCCATACGAGAAGCTAAAAGCTTTAACCCGTGGCAATGCCATGACTCGTGAGGCCATGCTAACCTTCGTTGAAAGTGATGAGTTGAATGCTGTGAGCGATGCGGATAAAGCACGTTTACGTGAAATGACGCCTGCGACCTATACTGGTAATGCGGCTGAGCAAGCACGTACCATTAAAGAGTGGATTGCTAAGATTTAATAAACGCTGCAGTTACCTTAAAAAAAGATATCAATGACTATGCATTGATATCTTGCTAAATAATTGACCTTACTTTGAATGCTATGATTTATCCTTAAAGATGCGTCTTTAATGGTACATAGCTTTTGAGTAAGGTTTTATTTTTTATCCTTTTTATCTTCGTCATCACTATCGCCCGGTATAATAGCTTTACCGACAGCGACGGTACCTTTTACCACGCCTTTGGTGGTTTTATAAGCGATTTTAGCCGGTACGGTCACTATCTTATGGACACAGGCTTGTAATAAAAACACGCTAGCGATAATGACAATAAAATGCAATTTTTTCATAAACTTCCTACGATTGATGGAGTGTTCTGACAGTAGCTATTGATATTGACACTGTAATACTCACTATCAGATAGGCAATAATCATAAACTATTAAAACTGTCCTATAAAGCACTCCTCACTATTAATCTTATGCCCATTTTTAGATATGGATTTATCAATGACCTCAATTCCCCTTTGTTTACCCGACTCTATTACGCCTGAGCAATTCTTAAACGAGTATTGGCAAAAAAAACCATTACTCATTAAACAAGGTCTACCGCAATTGATTGGCATGTTCGAGCCAGAGGATATGCTCGGTCTTGCGCTTGAAGAGGACGCTTCAGCGCGACTGCTAACCCAAGCAGCTAGCAAGCAAGAAGGTGCGCCACAATGGCAACTCAAAAAGAGCCCATTGGCTGAAACTGATTTTGATAACTTGCCAAAACAATGGACCGTACTGGTGCAGAATATGGAACAGTGGTCACCTGAGCTTGGTCAATTATGGCAAGCGTTTGACTTTATTCCGCAATGGCAGCGTGATGACATTATGGTCTCATATGCGCCTAAAGGCGGCTCAGTGGGCAAGCACTATGACGACTATGATGTATTTTTAGCGCAAGGTTTTGGGTCCCGGCGTTGGCAGCTTGGCAAATTTTGTGATAAAGATACTGAGTTCGTTGCCGATGAGCCGATTAGATTGTTTGATGATATGGGTGAGCTCATCTTTGATGAGATACTAGAAGCTGGTGACGTACTTTATGTACCGCCGAAACTTTCGCACTTTGGCGTCGCGCAAGATGACTGCTTAACCTTTTCATTTGGCTGTCGTCGTCCAAACTTAATGCAAATTATCGATAGCCTAGCTGATATCGCCACCAACGATAGCGATTTATTTATCCCGATGCTATTACCACAAGCGCTACAAGCGTCAGGTGAATTGCAAGCAGATAGTATCAATGCGATTAAAGACCAGCTATTACAAATGCTACAGTCTGAGCGCGGCGACGATATTATTCGTCAAGCAGTGTCGGAAGTCGTGAGCAAACGTCAATACGATGCGCTAATTCCAGAAGAAACGGTAGACACTGATGAGCTGATGCAAGCCCTGCTCGATGGCGCAACCCTGCAAGCGGACTATAGTAATCGCCTACTCTATAGCCAAACTGATGATGGCGTGACGCTATATGCCAATGGTCAGCGCATTGACGGACTTGATGCTGCGGCAACAGCCATACTAGTGCGTTTGGCTAATGGCGAGCACTTACAACATCAAGATGTCACGGATATCGATTCAGATGACTTAAGTGAATGGTTAGAAAATGGCTGGGTGTGGCTACAATATCCCGAATGATAGGGTAGCCATATTTTTAGCAATTGAGGTTTAAACATCATTAATAATTAAAAACGATCAGTGTTTATTTACGCAAACTAAAAGCTGTAGTAGAAAAACGCTGATCGTCATTTAAAGATGTGTCCCAGTTCGTAGAAACTTTGCAATTTATTTTCTCTACGCTCCCGCAAATGAACGGTTCCTAGATGATTTAACCTTATGCTGTAGCCGCTTTTTTATAACGGCTTACCCCAGCGATGACCGTCTCCTCAATAACCCTATCATCACCGAGCATCATCAATACAAATAGTTGTTCTTCAAGTATTTTAGTCTGCGCCATACGTCTTTCTAACAAAGGCGTTGCTGCCATGTCTATTACTACAAAATCCGCTTCTTTATTAGGCATAAAGTTACCAATTTTATCATCTAGCATTAACGACTGCGCATTGCCCAAAGTAATCTGATATAGCCCTTGATGAGCGGACAATTGGTTGTTTTGTAGCTGCTGAACTTTATAAGCCTCTGACAAGGTGACGAGCATCGATAAACTGGTTCCCGCCCCTACATCAGTGGCAATACTGACGCCGGTATAGCTTAATGTTTTAGGCAAATCAAATAATCCACTGCCCAAAAATAGATTGGACGTTGGACAGTGCGCGATTTGCGTACCAGTTGCGCGTAGCCTTTCGTATTCTGGAGTCTCCAGATAGATACCATGTGCCAAAGTGGTGTATCGACCCAGCAGCCCCATATCCTCGTAGACATCTAGATAACCTTTATGCTTGGGATACAGCTCACGTACAAAAGCCACTTCCTCACGGTTTTCTGCCAGATGTGTTTGCAGATAAACAGTGTCGTAGCTGGCATATAGCTCGCCTGCCAATTGCAGCTGTGTTGGCGTTGAGGTAATCGCAAACCTTGGGGTAATAGCCACATGTTGGCGTCCACGACCATGCCAATTATCAATAATATCTTGCGAATCTTTTATACTTTGCTCAGCAGGCACACACAGATGCTCAGGCGCGTTTTGATCCATCAACACGTTACCCGTAATCATGCGGGTATTGAGCCTGTGACTTTCAGTAAAAAAGGCTTCTGCGGACTCAGGATGGCTAGTAGAAAACACCATGGCGCTGGTCGTGCCATTGGCGAGTAACTGATTTAAGAAGAATTGCGCCGTATCATGGGCAACCTTTGGATCAGCAAAATTGGCTTCAGTGACAAAAGTATAATTATTGAGCCAATCAAGTAGCTGCTCACCGTAAGCCGCAATCATATCTATCTGCGGATAGTGCACATGGCTATCGATGAAGCCCGGCATAATCAGCTTATTACGATAGTCATAGATTTTTACTGGTTCTTGACCATTAGTTTGAGCATAACTTGCTAATATTGCTTCGCTACTACCATAATCTATAATACATCCTGTTACATCATCGACCACCAGCGCACCCTTAGCAATATACTCAGGATAGACGTTCACGCCTGCAATGACGGGTAATAGCGTGATACTTTTATCAATGGTTGCTGTATTTGGGTGGTTATCAGTCGCTAAGATGGGTTTTTCAGCATGCGCGCGCTCAGTCCTTTGATTCAGATCATTTTCAGTAAGATAGTGCAGGAGCTGCGCTTGATAAATATGTAGAGCCATTGGTAAATCTCCTGTCACTTGGTCATACCTAACGTTTTAGTTAGAATCTAAATTAATGGTAAAGGTAGAAATCAGTATTGATGGTCTAGCACTTATGGCTTATTTTTGATGATAATGTTGCAAAATTTGCGCAGCGATAGACACGGCAACGGCCATAGGTTCTTTACCACCAATCGGTAATCCAATTGGCATGGTTAGTTGCTCGACTATCTGCTTATCATAACCACGTTGCAGCAGACGACTTTTAAAACGTTCTGCTTTAGTTGCCGAGGCAATACAACCAATATAAGGCATAGATATTTTCGAATAATCATTATCTAAATCCTTATCTGAACCATTATTATCGAGACTAGTTGCTAAACCGTTTGCCTCTGAACTAGCATCTAACGCGGCACGTACAATCTCAAAATCAAGACTGTGATCATGGGTCATAACTAGAATAAAACGCTGACCGCTTTGTTTAAATGGTTCAATAAACGGGCGAATGAAATCAACAGGATCATCATCAATATGCGGGCGAATATGAGCAGGAAGATTATAAAGCTTGGGCTGATTTAAACTAGACTGGGCTTCTAATTCTTCAGATAAGCCTTCTGTTTGAATAGGTTTATTTAGCGAATTAGATTTATCTAATAAATAACGCTCAAACATCTCAGGGCGACTATCCACCCAATCCACTTGGCAAGGTAGCTCCGCAAGTATCGTCATCAACGCTGCTGCCACGTGCCCTGCCCCAAATACCAATATTGACATCGGCGGCGTCACATTAAAACATTCAAACATAACGGTGACACTACCACCGCAGCACTGCGCCAACTTCGCACCTAGCGGATAATGCTTGGTATAAACCGCATCGCGTCTTACTACTTTAGATGGCGTCGAATCACTGTCGTTATCGTTATCGTTATCTTTATCATTGTCATTGTCATTGTCGGTATTTTTATTGACACTTTTGTCTCTTTTAGAAGCTTTTGCTACGGTTGTATCTATCTCACCATTTAGCAATTGCCGTGCTGTCGCAACAACGTCATGCTCAAGACCGCCGCCGCCAAGCGTATCGCAACAGTTATCATGGGTGATCACCATTTTGGCCTGTAGCGCTCGGGGCGCAGAACCATTGACCGCAACGATAGTCGCCAATACGTGCGCAGACCCTTGCTGCTGATACTGGGCTAGACCATCATACCAACGTACTGGTATTGGCATAGGTGGCAATGATGAATTATTCACTGTGCGTCGGTTCACTATGGGCAGGGCCTCTAGCCGTTGCTACGTTAGGATGCTCTATCGCTTCTGGCTGCTCATCGACTGTCTCACCCTCGACCTCTGGCGGCTTGATATCTTCGGCATGCGGCACGAGTTGTGGCTTAACTTTATCGTCGTCAATACCGCAGTTGTCCTCCTCATCTCTAGTTAAACTATCAATCGCATCAAAGTTTACATTCGTGTCAATCTCCCACTCTTCCCCTTGCATGCGCATTACCGCTTTCAATACGGCCTCTGGGGTTGCAGGCATCGTAAGATCAGGGTTCTTTTTATAATCACTTAAGCTTGCGACTGCATTATTGATAGCACACCAAACGCTAGCTGCCAGCATAAAAGGTGGCTCACCAACAGCTTTAGAATTATAAATGGTTTGCTCTTCATTTTTACGATCGTATAATTTAACTTTAAATTGTTTTGGCAAATCATGTGACGTTGGAATCTTATAATTGGCGGGGCTGTTAGATGCTAGCGTACCCTTTTTATCCCAAGTAAGCTCCTCAGTTGTGAGCCACCCCATGCCTTGCACAAAGCCGCCTTCAATCTGACCAATATCGATAGCGGGGTTAATCGACTGTCCTGCATCATGTAAGATGTCGCAGCGCAGCACTTGATACTCACCCGTTAACGTATCTATTTCAACTTCAGAACAGGCAGCGCCTAAGGCAAAGTAAAAGAAAGGTCGACCCCACGCTTTAGAGCGGTCGTAAAATATCTTTGGCGTTTTATAATAGCCAGTAGAAGATAGACTAACGCGGTGCTGATACGCTAACTGCACCATTTCAGCAAAAGTAAAATCTTCCTTATCACCAATATAGACATGATTGCGCTCAAAACGTATGTCTTCTTGCGCCACTTCAAAATACTCAGCGGCAAACTCGACGATACGTGCCTTGATGGTTAAACAAGCGTTTTGCGCTGCTTTACCATTGATATCGGTGCCTGATGAGGCCGCAGTCGGTGAGGTATTGGGCACTTTATCGGTACGCGTTGCCGATACTTTTACGGTATCCAAATCCACGTCAAACTCATTGGCGACGATTTGAGCAATTTTGACAAATAACCCTTGCCCCATCTCTGTCCCACCATGATTAAGGTGGATGCTACCATCGGTATAAATATGTACCAAAGCACCCGCTTGATTGAGCGTCTGCACGGTAAACGAGATGCCAAACTTCACAGGCGTTAAGGCGATGCCAAGGCGTTTGTCGCTGCCTTCAGCTTCGGCTTGCTCATTGGCTTTTATAATCTGCTGGCGACGCTGCTCATAATCACAATCTTTTGCCAATGTATCCATAATCGTTGCCAAATCAAAATGCTCGATTGGCTGACCATAATGAGTACTTTGGCCATTTTGATAGAGGTTCATCAAACGCACTTGCAGAGGGTCTTTGCCTAAAGTATAGGCGATATGATCCATCATATATTCGGCAGTCATCAGACCTTGAGGCCCGCCAAAACCTCGATAAGCCGTGTTCGATACGGTGTGCGTTTTGCAGCGATGCCCTGCCACCTGCGCGGCTGGATAATAATAAGCGTTGTCGCAGTGGAACATCGCTCGATCGACGATAGCATCGGACAAATCTGGTGCATAACCACACAAGCCAGCCAGCTGCATATCGACGCCAAGGATTTGCCCTGACTCGTCAACGCCGACCTCATAACGGTTGGCAAATTCGTGGCGTTTACCGGTCACCACCATGTCATCTTGACGATCCAAGCGCATACTGACAGGTACATTGTGACGTTTGGCAACGATACCGCAAAAGCATGCCCATGCAGCGGCTTGGGTTTCTTTGCCACCAAAACCGCCGCCCATTCTGCGCACGACCGTATTGACCGCATGAAAGGGCAAATCCGTCACCTCAGCGACCAGCTGCTGCACTTCACTCGGATGCTGCGAGGAGGTATAGACTTCAAGCCCGCCATCATCACAAGGCACGACATAGGACACTTGGCCTTCAAGATAAAAATGCTCTTGACCTAGCATATGAATATGGCCTGCAATACGCATAGGCGCATCTGCAAGTGCCGCTTCGGTATCACCGCGCTGCATGAAGTGGCCAGGACGTACAAACTGGTCCTGCTCTAAAGCCTCATCAATACTTAATATTGCTGATAATGGTTCATATTCTACAACTGCTTTAAGCACTGCCTTTTTTGCGGCACGGTGAGTGGTTGCAACGACCAAAAATAGCGTCTGACCTACGTACTCTGTGATCTCACCCACCATCAATGGCTCACCGTCAAACACTGCGCCGATATCCGTTTGTGCGGGTAAGTCTTTAAAACTTAAAACATCAATGACCCCATCAGCCGCTCTAACAGCACTGAGATCCATACTGGTTAGACGAGCATGAGCGTGACTGCTTTTACCAACTGCCAAATGCAAAGTGCCTTGCGGCTTTAGGATATCATCCACATAGGTTGCCGTTCCCATGACGTGGCTTATCGCACTATCATGTTTGGCAGAAGTGCCGATTTTATTTTTAGGCGGACGTACGCGGCGAATACTGTAGCTGTCAAATAAGGATGATTGATGGCTCATAATGATTCTCTCTCAGTTTGCGTCTCTTTTATCAGCTGCTTGCCACACTTAATCAACAAACGTTGCACCACATGCAAGCGATACTCACGGCTTGCTCTGACATCTGTTAATGGCGAGACATCCATCGGTAGCGCTTTTGCAGCCTTCTCAAAACTTGCAAGCTCAAGGGGTTGACCTAGGAGCGCTTGCTGGCAATTCTTGGCTAATAATGGTATTGCTGCCATACCGCCGAGACCGATTTTTGCATGGTCAATAGTCATACCGTCTGCTGACAGATCGATTCTTACGGCAACCAAACAAGCCGAAATATCATCTTCATAACGCTTACTAATTTTATGAATAAATAAGTGCTGATTAGCCTGCATCAGTGGCATATGAATAGCGACAATATAACTGCCTGCCAGTAGCTTGGTCTTTTTATAATCTATAAAAAATTCTGATAAGGGTATTATCTCGTCTATATAAGGCTTTTGATTATGTTCATTGTTTTTATCTTTAGCGTTTGCCTCTTCACCACCCATATCTCTATTATTGGGATTGCAATAACGCAAATGAATGCGCGCTTCTAACGCCAGTAAAATTGGTGGCAAATCTCCAATTGGCGAGGCATTGGCAATATTGCCGCCAAGCGTACCCATATTACGTATTTGCGGTGAAGCGGTTCTTGCGAATAATGCCGCAAAGGCAGGAAAGTTATGTTCAAGTATCGGTAGCATTTGCTGATAGGTCATGCCAGCCCCAAACGTCAATTCTTGTACTGCTTCTTCATTATCAGTGGACTTATCTAACTCCGATAACGGCTTTGAATCAGCCTTTGAGCTAGACTTTGAATTCGAAAGCGACCAAGTTTTTAGCTCATCAATAGCGGACAGCTGAATAATCACTTCATGATCAACCAAGTGCTGAGTAATGCTTAACCCCAAATCCGTACCACCCGCCCAAATAGTCGCTTGTGGATATACGGCCAATAACTGATTAAGCGCATCCACTGTTTTTGGAATGAATAACTGCCGCGACCCTTCAGCAAGAGCAGGCTCAATAGTTGACGCTTTATTCGAGGTATCCAATGATTCAGTTTTAGATAACGACTGACTTTTACTTACCATCGCATCCGTCGCTAAGCTTATAGTCAAATCTTTTGCGACTGTTTTATCAGTATCTCTTTGCTGACCAATCTTACCCATCGTTAGACCTGCTTCAATGATGGGTCGATAACCAGTACAGCGGCATAGATTCCCTGAAATTGCGGCGACAATATCATCATAGCTTAGGTCGTCATTACTTAGTGCTTCATTAGCTGGCTGACCGTTTGCACTGCCCTGCTTGGCATTTTTTTGTTGTTGCATACGATGGTTTTCATACAAATTCGCCAGAGACATTACAAAACCAGGAGTACAAAATCCACATTGCGAACCATGACAGTCGACCATCGCCTGCTGTGCAGGATGCAATAACGCCCGCTCTGGGTGATGTGCTGGATTGTCCGCCAGATAAGAAGCGGTCATTAAATGATGACCATCCATCAGCGACAATAGAGCAATACAGGAGTTAAAGGTATAAAAAGGCGTGCTGTCACTAGAATCGCTCATCGCATGATTAGGCAAGCGTTGCGCCATAATCGTACAGGCACCGCAATCGCCACTACCGCAGCCTTCTTTAGTATCAGTTTGATGTTCGTGCAAGCGTAGATACTCAAGTACCGTCGTATTCGGATTGAGGTGGCTTATCTCATGGTACTTTCCGTTCAGATAGAAACTAATCATAGCAATACTCGGCTAAAAAATTGGGCTTTGTGAAATTAAACAGCTTACATAGAGTGTTAACATAGACACTTGCTTGATGGCGCAAACCAATCAATTAATATGTAATAGCTATCACACAATAATATTTACCAATCACACTTCTACTAAAAGTTTACTTTTATATATCAGCGTCTTGGGTATCTTCTGGTAAAAATAAACTCAATGCAATGGCAGTAATCGCTCCTATGGCGACAGGCGATATCAGCACGTTACGTATTGATTCGGGCAGTTGTGATAACACCTCAGGCACCATAGATACGCCGATACCGATGCCTACAGAAGTAGCAATAATCAACATATCACGGCGGTCAAGCTTAGCGCTAGCCAATACTTTTATACCAGCTACCGCTACTGTCCCAAACATCACCAATGTTGCGCCACCAAGTACTGGCTGCGGCATAGTTTGCAATATGGCGCCAAAGATAGGAAACAATCCGATGACAATCATAAGAGCCGCAATATAAATACCGACATGACGGCTGGCGACGCCCGTAAGCGCAATGACGCCGTTATTTTGGCTAAAGGTGGTCGACGGCATGCTGTTTAAGGTGGCAGCAATCATAGAGTTGACCCCATCTGCCAATACCCCACCTTGAATTCTATTAAGATAGACAGGGCCTTTGACGGGCTCTTTTGATACTACCGCGTTGGCTGTGAGATCGCCCGTCGTTTCAAGGGCGCTGACACAGTACAAAATAGCTAATGGAATAAAAGCGGTGATATCAAACTGAAAACCAAATTTGAATGGAATAGGAATGGTAATAAAACCGACATTGTTTAATGAAGAAAAATCTAATCTGCCCATGAAGAATGCGGCTAACATTCCTAAGATTAAGGCAATGACAATAGAAGAAAGTCTTAATAATGGGTTTTTTGAGCGGTTAAATACAATCACCGATACCAGCACAACCATACCTAAAAACAGATTTTGCAAACTGCCAAAATCTTCGGCGCCAAAACCGCCTGCAATATCAGTCATGGCAACTTCAATCAGCGGAACACCGATGAGAATAATAATAGTGCCAGTGACCACAGGGGTAAATATTCTTTTTAATTTATGAATAAAGCGGCTAAGAATAATTTCAACAAAGGCGGCACAGAAACTAACCCCAAAAATAGTAGCCAAAATATCTTCTGGTGAACCACCCCGCCCTTTTACAATCAGTCCAGCAGCGATAATAGCCGTTAAAAAAGCAAAGCTAGTACCTTGCAAACTGAGCATGCCCGCGCCTATAGGACCTATTTTTTTACATTGAATATAAGTGCCAATTCCAGAGGAGATGAGCGCGCAGCTGATTAGATAAGGTACATAGTCACCCAAACCCAAGGTTCCGGCGACAATCAAGGTAGGAGTGACAATAGCGACGATACTAGCTAGCAAATGTTGTAAAGCGGCAAAACTTGCGGGCCAAAAGCTAGGCTTGTCATTGAGCTGATACATCAGCTCAGCGTTTTTTTGAGACTCTAAAGATTGAGACATTTTAATCATCCTTGATTAATATGATCTTAAATCTATTAACAATCCTTGTTAATAGTTGTAGGCCGCTCTAGTTAAATTCCCCACCTTATTATTGGTCACAATATCAATTAAAAAGATGACTATTTGGTCAGGTTTTATTTATAGTATCACCACTATTGTTTCCCTACAAGCTAAAAAACCATGGATTTAAAAGGTTTTTAACGTCTAAGCAAAATAATAAATATCTTAAAAAAGACTATAAAAAAACGGTCAGTAATCATTTCCCAAAACGCTTGGAAAACAATTACTGACCGTTATGTCTGTGATTCTATTTTTTATCTACTAGCAATAATCTAACTTTTTATCTATATAAGATTATTACTCTGTTCCAAGCTCCAACAAGCTAGCATTACCACCAATCGCTGTGGTATTAATGGTTCTTACCCGTTCGGTGACAAAGCGATAGAGATAATCAGGCGTGAGCATCTCTGACAGCCCTTTCATATCAGTGACAGCAATCACTTGCGTTAAAATACCATCGGTATTAGCAAGCTCTTGGCTAATCGTTTGGACTTCGCTTTGATTGCCAGCGACAGCCACTTGTGCCAGACGATCGATATATAGCAGCGTCACGGTTTGCGAATCGTTCGCCACACTCAATACATCATCACTAATGCCTGTCTCATACAGTATTTTTGCAGCCTCATTGCACATCTCATCTTGGCTTGGGCAATGTAGTATCACCTCGTTACCAGTCAATAATGCGGCTATAAGCTGCCCAAGTACTGCCATTGCGCGCGCAGACTCACCACCGATGACCATGGTTTTGCCACGAGCGGTTACGTATAAATCGTTGGATTCACCCGTCGCGCCCGTCATACGCTGCACTTCATCTAAGCTTGGCGCAGCACTCAATAAATGATTGAATAAACGCTTTGCTTTATTGACATCGCCAGTTAGCAAGGCCAACTTTGGAATGGCTGCTTGTAGATACGTTGCGCGATTGACCGCGCCAAGTAATCGCCAAGATTCACAAACTTGGGCATGATTCTTTTTAAATTCAGTCGCCATCTTGCTACTCCTTATGCGATTTGTGTTTGAGTGAGTGATTCAGTCGTTATTGACTCAGATTGCAGCTGCATGAGACGCGCTACATAATGTGGACCACCCGCTTTTGGACCCGTACCCGATAGACCACAGCCACCAAATGGCTGAACGTTTACAACGGCACCGATTTGGTTGCGGTTGATGTAGGTGTTACCAACAAACGCACGGCGCTCTATATGCTCAGCAATATTTTCAATACGGCTATGAAAACCCAAAGTCAAACCAAAACCAGTCCCGTTAATGGCATCGATAAGCTTATTCAGATCAGGCGCTTGATAACGCAGTACATGCAATATCGGACCGAAATGCTCGCCACCGATGACATCGATACTTTTGACCTCAATCGCCGTTGGCAAGACAAAGGTAGAATGCTCTTCGCTAACAACCGAGCTTGCACTCATAGGCGTCTGCGCCAAAATAGTCGCTGTTGGTTCAGCGCTCATACGTTCGATATGTGCCTCCAGACTGCGCTTGGCATCCGCATCAATCACCGGACCTACGTCTGTGGTGACGTGTAGTGGGTTACCGACGACCAATTCTGCCATAGTACCTTGTAGCAATTCGATTAAATTATCCGCGACTTCTTCTTGCACGCATAAGATACGACAAGCTGAACAACGCTGACCTGCCGAGCCAAAGGCTGACAATACCGCATCTTTAACCACCTGTTCAGGTAGCGCAGTTGAGTCAACAATCATGGCATTTTGACCACCCGTCTCAGCAATAAAGACCGGTAGCTCGCCACTGGCTTGCACATGATTATTTAAGCTTTGGTTGATACGCTGCGCCGTTTGGGTTGAACCGGTAAAAATAACGCCTGCGATATTATCAGCAGCTGTCAAAGCACCGCCAACATCGCCCGCACCCGTCACTAACTGTAATGCTTCGGCTGGAACCCCAGCTTGATACATTAGCTGTGCACCAAAATGAGCGATTAAGCTGGTCTGCTCGGCAGGTTTAGCCACTACTGTATTGCCTGCTGCTAGTGCTGCCACGATTTGACCGGTATAAATAGCCAATGGGAAGTTCCAAGGGCTGATACATACGAAAGTACCGCGTGCTTTATAAACCTGACGCGAGGGTTTACCTGTCAAATCTGTAAACTCATGAACTACGTCGTCTAAACGCTCTGCTTCGTCGGCATAAAAGCGGCAAAAATCAACGGCTTCTTTAATTTCATCGATACCGTCTTGCATGGTTTTACCGGCTTCAATCTGGCAGAGCGCCATCAGTTCAGCATAGTTTTCTTCATATAAGTCTGCCACCTTGCGCAATATAGCAGCACGATTCGCGGCTGGTACTGCTTGCCACGCACTTTGCCCTGTCACTGCCGCATCGATAGCTTGCACCGCCAATTCCGCATTGGCATATTTTACCTCACCAGCGATGACTTCATGATTCCAAGGTGCACGCACTTTCTGAGATTCAAGCTGATGAGTCTTACCATCCGCTTCGTATTCATCAACCGCTTTACCATTGATAATAGAAGTTGCTGACCACGTTTTATGCAGATGACTATCAATAGCAGCTTTAAACGGTAGCCATTGCGATTCTACAAAAATATTGGGACCGAAGCTGGCACGGCGCTCGCCATAGATATCTAACGGCAGCGGAATATCAGGGTTATGTAAAGTATCATTGGTCAATAATTTGTCGTATGGATGCACGGTTAGCTTATCAATGGGATAAGATTTGTCTAATAATTGATGGACAAACGAGCTATTGGCACCGTTTTCAAGCAATCGACGTACCAAATATGGTAATAAATCTTTATGCGCGCCAACCGGTGCATAGATACGTACCGGAATTTGATAAGCTTGCAAGATATGGTCATACAGCGCATCACCCATACCATGTAGACGCTGAAACTCAAAGTCTCTATGCGCACTCATGGTCATAATCGACGCCAGCGTGTGCGCGTTATGCGTCGCAAACTGTGGCCAGATGAGCCCACGCAGATGCTCGGATAACAAGAAGCGCGCGCAAGCAAGATAAGCAGTATCGGTACCTTCTTTACGTGTCCACACAGGATAGCCGGATAGACCTTTTTGCTGCGCCAATTTAATCTCAGTATCCCAATACGCACCTTTGACCAAACGGACCGGAATACGATCGCCGACTTCAGTTGCCAAGCGCGCTAACCACACTAAAATAGCAATCGCGCGTTTAGAATAACCTTGGACTACGATACCTAGGCCATCCCAATCGGCGGTTAAATTATCGCGATATAGAGACTCAAATAGTTTCAGAGAAATCTCAAGGCGGTCGGCTTCTTCGGCATCGATACTGATATCGACATTAACTTCACGCGCCGCTTCAATTAATAGTAGGCAGCGTTGACGCAATAGACCCATGACTTGCTCTTCTTGGGTCGCTTCATAGCGCGGATGCAAGGCTGACAGCTTAATAGATACCGACGGCTTTGGCATACCCTCTTTAACTTTGATACTGGCAGTCGCTTTAATCGCATGCAGATAATCGTTGAAGTATTTTTCAGCATCTTTATGGGTAATGGCCGCTTCACCTAGCATATCGAATGAATAGGTATAGCCTTTATTACGATAAGGTTTGCTGTTTTTATTCGCCCCTTCAATGGTTTCGCCCAATACAAACTGATGACCCATAATACGCATGGCTTTTTGCATCGCACTGCGAATGACCGGCTCACCCATCTTTTTGGTCATGCGGTCCAAAAACCCTGAAGCCGTAGTATTACTATCAATACTGACCACACGGCCGGTCATCATCATGCCCCACGTCGAGGCATTGACCATGAAGCCATTGTCATTTTTTATGTGCTTTTTCCAATCAGCCACACTCATTTTGTCATGAATCAGCGCATCGGCAGTATAGTTATCCGGCACCCGAATCAATGCCTCTGCCAAGCTCATCAGCAGAATACCTTCTTGGGTATCGAGGCTATATTCAAGTAATAATGAGTCAACCATTTTTACAGCTTTGCCATCATTACGTACGTGCTCGACCAGTTGGCGCGTCTGCGTTGCAGCGGCTTCACGTTCGCTATCAGTCGGCTTGGCAAGGGGCAACAATTCTGACAACCAACGTTCTTCATCCACGCTATATAAAGGTGAAATACGGGCGTGCAGCGTTTCTGACGACTGAGCAATATAGTCTGGCGCTAGCAAATCTACCGGCTTAAATAAAATCGGCTCTTGCGGGGTAAACTGGTCTACTGGGTTCATAACAACTCCATAACTATCGTTTAAAAACCATAATAAATAGCGTGGTAAAAATTCTGATTATTTTGAAAAATACTTATAACCATCATTAAATTGAAGACATGATTAAATTAAATAATAGTCGTCGATGAATATTTACAGCAATAATCAAAAGGCCAAACCACACCATCACAAAACGAGAAAATCCAGCATAGGCTGGACGCGGTCAAGTAGGTCGTTTTAGTGTTAAACGGGCTACGTTAACAATATAAAGGCAACAACGAACAGCTAAGCGGCATTAGTGCCTTCTTCTTGTTAGTAGTGAATGGAGAGTGATGCTCAGATGCGGTATCGTGTTAATAAAACCGTATCTGTCATCTTATATGACGCAAATTCACTGTAAGAAAAACCTCTACGGCGTTGATTGAGGTGATGCGCTTAGCTTAGTCATGGTAGCATAAAAAAAGCGTCAAACGCACGCTGTTACTTATTTTAACCAAGCAGAATATGGTTTAAAAACAATTGGTTATTAACATAACAGTAAATATCACGATTTGGTTATATATCTAGATTGCTGACGCTGATTTAACTGGTTTTTTGAAGCCATAATTAGGATTTTCCTATCCCACTTATTCACGTTTTACCTATGATTTTCTTATAAAAAACCCTCTTTATCATTTTAGTAGATAAAGAGGGTTTTTATGGTGAACACACTAGCTAATATTTTATAAGAAGACAATCTTAATCAATAATACGGCTGTTAAAAGCCAAACAGGAATACTCACATCAGAGAATTTACCAGCGACTACCTTGATAGCGGTATAGGTGATAAAGCCAAGCGCAATACCGTCAGCAACAGAATAGGTCAAAGGCGTAAATAACAAGACCACCACGACTGGCGCCGCTTCTGTTAAGTCATGCCATTTAACGTCTTTTAATGTGCCCATCATCAGTACTGCCACATAAAAGATAGCCCCTGCTGTCGCATAACCAGGAATCATGGCGGCAAGCGGTGAGAAGAACACGCTGAGTAAAAATAGCACGCCAACGGTCACAGCCATTAATCCAGTACGACCACCGGAGGCGATACCTGAGACACTTTCGATATAACTAGTCGTTGATGACGTACCCAGTAGAGTACCTGCTACAGTCGCCGTCGAATCTGCTAACAGCGCTTTACCCATATTAGGGATTTTACCATCTTTACCAATCAAACCTGCTTGGCTGGTGGTTGCAATCAGCGTACCTGCCGTATCAAATAAATCCACAAATAAGAAGGCAAAGATAACACTAATCATTGCTACATCAAACGCACCAGCGATATCAAGCTGCATAAACGTTGGGGCAATAGACGGCGGCGCTGAGATAATACCTGAAAACTGGGTATTACCGGTAATAAGGCTGATAAGCGCTACCAGTAAAATACCAATAGTCACCGCACCTGGTATTTTTTTGTGAGACAAACCAACAATAATAATAAAACCAAGTGCTGCCATGGCCGGCGCAAATGCTGTCATATCACCAAGACCTACCAATGTCGCATCGTTATTAACGATGACCCCAGCAGTTTGCATGGAGATAAACGCCAAAAATGCACCAATACCAGCGACAACGCCTTGTTTAATACTGTCTGGAATAGAATTAATGATGATTTCACGGATTTTAAATAAGCTGAGTAGGACAAAGATACAACCTGACAAAAATACCGCGCCAAGCGCCGTTTGCCAGCTGTAGCCCATGCCCAAAACCACGCCATAAGTAAAGAAGGCGTTGAGTCCCATACCTGGGGCTTGCGCGACTGGCAGGCGGGCATAAAACCCCATGATAAAACAACCAATAGCGGCGGCAAGACAGGTGGCAACGAATACCGCGCCTTTATCCATTCCAGCGTCAGCAAGTACGTTAGGGTTGACAAAAATGATGTAAGCCATGGTCAAAAACGTGGTTACACCAGCTAAAATCTCTGTTTTGATCGTGGTATTTTCACCGTTGATCCCAAAATAGCGTTCGATTGCGTTCATAAGAGTCGCTTCCAAATAGCAGTAAGTAAATTATCATTATCCACCTGCGTTGATAAGCGCCGTTTTGCAATAGCGACCATCAATGCTGCTTTTAAATCAAACATATAAAAATACATCCAAATTGCGACGATAAATGACGCTTCCAAATTGCGACTATAAATGACGCTTACAAACTAAGATTCGAGATGATGTTTTTAATCCTTTAGCCACATATAACTTTGGCAAATGCAGAGCCACCATGAAAAGCGATAGCAACAAACAATTACATTCTAGTGAAATTGTCTTACAATTTCAATTAATGTCACGCTTTTTAAGTTAATGGGCACAATTAGCTGACTATATCGACAGCCTTATAAAACCCATTCACTATTATAATTTTTGCACCAACGATTAAATTTACATTTAACACTTTAATAAATGACCTTTTTATCATTTCACAGTACACTACGGGGTTATAGCGAGGAGTCAGAATCAGCATGTTGTGAAAATGCTACCCGCCCCTAGCCGCTATAAGCATTTAGCCATTAAAATCAAAGCCGTTATTATTAATTACCCATGAGCCTAACCCATGCCTGAATCATTAAATATTGTCGACCTCATCACCCAAGCCAGTCTATTGGTACAGATTGTGATGGCATTGTTATTATTAGCCTCGTTGCTTAGTTGGGTGATTATTTTTCGTATGAGTGCCCGTTTGGGTACGGCCAAAAATTTCGACCAGCAGTTTGAAACTTGGTTTTGGTCAGGAGAAGATTTGGCGAAGCTTTATCAAGGTGTGCAAGGTTCACCTGAGCGCCAAGGGCTTGAGCAGATTTTTTATGTTGGGTTTTCTGAATATTTAAGAATGCATAAAAAACGCCAGCCTAAAGATGACATCATCGATGGCGTTGAACGTAAGCTTCGCGTTGGCTTGGGTCGTCAGCAGCAGTTGTTAGAGTCAGGATTGACGACGTTGGCAAGTATTGGTTCGGTCGCACCTTATGTCGGTTTATTTGGCACCGTTTGGGGCATTATGAATGCCTTTTTAGGACTGTCGCAATAGCGGCAAACAAACCCATAGCGGTGGCAATCAAGGCTTCAGCGATACCGGGCGCAACAGTGGCTAGGGTCGCTTGTTCGCTTTGCGACAGTCCTAAAAAGGCATTCATAATGCCCCAAACGGTGCCAAATAAACCGACATAAGGTGCGACCGAACCAATACTTGCCAACGTCGTCAATCCTGACTCTAACAACTGCTGCTGACGACCCAAGCCAACGCGAAACCAGTATCGAAAATCCGCAGCCTAGTACGCAAGTTAGCCAAGTTAATCAAAGCAGTCAGGTAAAAAGCACTCAGGTAACCGGTCTATGAAACAAAGTCCCTATCGCCGTGAGAAAAAAGCGCTGAATGCGGAGATGAACGTTGTTCCTTATATCGACGTAATGCTAGTGCTGCTTGTTATCTTTATGGTCACAGCGCCGATGCTGATTACGGGCGTCGACGTTGATTTGCCAAAAGAGCAAACCAATACCATGAGCCAAAGTCAGCTACCCGTGATTGTGTCGTTAACGGGCAGTGGCGAGATTTTTATCAGTTATGAGAACAATATCGACTTGCCGATTAGCGAGCCGGAGCTGATTGATACATTATCCAATCTGCAAAATCAAAGTAGCGAAGTGGGTGCACAGCCTTTACAGGTTATGATCAATGCCGATCAAAACAATCAGTATGGCGCTATCATGACCCTGATGGCAACTTTACAACAAGCAGGTATCCAAAAGGTAGGGCTATTGACAGGCGCGCCATTACCAGCGCCTTCATTATAATAACGCGCCCTCATTATAAGACCGCCCACTTTTAGCTCAGTTGGTTATAATAAAGTAGATAATTTGATGAAGCTCTTTTTTCAGTCTCACGTTCTTGAATGCTCTGTTTTTGAGTGCCCTATGTTTAAGTACCCTGTTTTTGAGTACCATATCCTTGAGTATCAGTGCCATGCGTAATGCGCCAACCGTTTATGTGCCGACCGAACCTGAAGGTAACGGGCTAACCTTGCCTACGTTGCTCAGTTTACTGGCACATGGCCTTGTGATTGGTATCCTAATTTATAGCTATCAGAATATGGAAGTCGAGACCGCGGGCACTATTGAGACCGTCATGATATCCCCTGAACAATTGGCTGAGATGCAAGGACAGATAATTGCCAATCGTGCAGCGGCCAGCGCCATGCAAGCCGACAGCGGTGCAAGCGGCTCATCCAGTAATACGCCAGAAAATAGTACTGATGGCAGCGTCAGCTACGACAGCCCAACGCAGCCTAATTCTCAGCGCGTGCCTGTTTTTACCCGTTCTGATGATTCCGCTAGTCGCCCTATGCTAATGAGTGAAGAGCAGCACCAACGCCTACTTGAGCAAACTCAAGAGTATGAGCGTAATATGGCGGAGTGGGCAGCGCAATTAGATGAATCTGTACTAGAAGAGCATGAGCAAATTGAACAAGATAAGAAACAACAGCTTATTGAAGAACAAAAAAGGCTCGGGGATTTTCGAAATAAGCAAAATAATCCGCCTAAGATTAAACGCCCTACGGCCAGTGATAGAAATATAGAAATCAATACCGGTGGTTCTGGTAGCGCAGGTCAAACGCTTAGCTTAGGAGATGATGGACAGTCGATGCTATCTGGTGACGCCACGACTTCAAGTACCGCAAAAGGCAGTAGCCGCTCGGCATCAAGTGGCAGCCGCGGTGCCAGCAATAGTGAAATTATCAACCTCATCAAACGCAACTATAATCCACCGACGGCAGCAAAAGGCTCGACGCAGCGCGCCACCTTAACCATCACTGTCAATGCTAGTGGTAATGTGGTTAACGTCTCTGCCTCAGGACCTGATAGCGCGGTAAATGAAGCGGCGAAGCAGGCGGTGTTGAATACCGGCAGCTTACCAATTGACGCCGATGATCCTAAATACCCTACCTTTACCATACAGTTTAAGGGCAGCAATTAATCAGTTGCCCTAAGACGATATTATTGCTAACTTTAGCTTAAACATCATTGCTAACACTTTAGTTTGAATGACTTAATACTCACTACGACACATTTATAACTGCTGCGATAGCATTTAACCGTTAGTTTACCGCCTTTAAAAAACATTATCCCAACCTAGGAGTTCGATTTGGTCATGCGCATCCATAAAAAACTATGCCTCTCTTTACTTGCCAGCACCTCAAGCTTATTGCTTGCTCCTAGCGTCTTTGCAGCACCCGTCGTTCTAGAGTTGGATTATGAGATTCCGGTGCAGCAAAACCAAGTGGCTTTTGTGCCCTTTGCTGGTGACACGACCTTATCGTCTATTGTCTTAAATGATTTAAGCAGAACAGAGCTGAGAGTCACCAGTCAAAACCTACCGCAGCAGCCGCGCAGTAGTAGCGAATTAGCAGGCACACTACCTGTATGGCAAAGCATGGGCATCCCTTATCTTGTGGTCGGTAGCACGCGCAGTAATCGTGGCAAAGTCGTCACCGATTATGAAGTCATCGATATAAAATCTGGGCGCGTGATAGAAGGCAAGCAAAGCCTCACCGCTGATAATAATAAAGAAAGCATGCGTTACGCAGGTCATGTTATCGCTGATAAAGTATATGAGCTTATCACTGGTATTCCCGGCGACTTCTCAGGGCGCATTGCCTATATCGAAGAGATTGGCACTGGCAAAGAGAAAATATCGCGCCTAAAAGTAATGGATGCAGATGGCGAAAATGCCAAAACCATTACCGAGGTGGCGGGCTCTATTTTCTCGCCTACATGGTCACCCGACGGCAATCGCATTGCTTATTCAGTGCAGCGCGATAAGTCTTATCCTGTTATTTATGTACAAAGCGTGAGCGGCGGCGGTGCGACACCATTAACGCCCTTCCCTGGTAGCAATCTTAGCCCTTCATTTTCACCGGATGGTAGCAAGATTCTGTTTTCTAGCAGCTTTGAAGGCAGTGCTGATATTTATGAGATGAGCGCCAGCGGCGGTACGCCTCGACGTATCACCAATTGGCCAAGCAGTGAAGTGCAGCCGAACTATGCCCCTGATGGCAAATCTTTTGTCTTCGTCAGTGACCGTGCAGGGTTTAACAAACCGCGTATCTATCGTTATGAATTTGGTTCAGGACGTACGACTCAAGTATCAAGCAGTGGTTATGCGACCAGCCCGCAGTTCAGTAGCGATGGCTCACAAATTGCCTTTTTAAGTGGTCGCTCAGCTGCCATTATGAACAGTGGCGGCGCGGTCACTGCCAACTTAGGCAATACTGGTATCGACGAAGCTCCAAGTTTTTCGCCCAATGGTAAACGTGTGGTTTACGCCTCAAAGCAAGGTGGTAAAGGCGTACTGACCATCAAATCATTGAATGGTGGCGAATCATTTGGTAAATCTGGTCAAGGTACTATCCGCTCGCCAGTTTGGTCAGCGAGTCCTAAATAGCTTATGAATTTATTAACTTGTCATTTTACCAGTTAAGCAAATCCTAGAAATGAAATCCTCGATATAAAAAAGCGCCTAATAAATCATTAGGCGCTTTTTTTGGCTTGAAACAATAGAGCGATTTTTATAGTAATAATCAGTGATATAGTAGAATTACTTTAAAATCGATACAGTACGACTGGGATGAATTTTTCGTAGGCTCTGTGATAGCAGCAAGCAAGGAAAATTTATACCAGTCGCACACAGCTATAATGTCTCGCTTTTATTTTGAACTGACTATATTAAAAATAAGCACTAAAAAATTAACTCATTGCATTACTCATCACTAGGATCGCTAGCTGGCGGAACCGCGTGTCTTAGCTGTGCCACATCTTCAGCGGTAACCGTATCAGTATAACCATTTAAATCACTGACCACATATTGAGTGACCGCCGCCATCTGCTCATCATTCATCATCTTATGGAAGGATGGCATGCCACGAAAGCCATTAATCAAGATATCAATGATGTAATACTTCGATTGCATCTTACTGTTATCAGCCAGTGGCGGATAATAACCTGCGCCATAAGCACCCTCGCCTTTATGCATATGACAAGCGGCACAAGAGTCGTGATACAGTTTCTTACCATCTGTCGTCACAAAAGCATTCGTGCCTTCAAACTTGGCTTCCCATTCGGCAATACTTGGATCGCTATCCATAGTGGGAAGTGAGCTGTTATCGACGATGTTGATGGCAGGGGCAGCAAGTTCCTCACGGCTCATATATACGCCGCCCCACGCCCCCGTATTACGACTTGCTTGATAGTCATTGGTTGTCAAGGAGTCTTGATCTTGTACCGTAGAAATGGTCACTTCATCATCTGACTGTTGACTACAGCCTAAAAGCGCTGCACTGCTCATCACACTTAGCAGCATCACAGTCAGCAGTTTGGGGGTCATGTTTTTCATGACTTTTTTCTTCACGACTGCCTTATTCACGATTGCATTGTCCATGATAGCCTCTGAATTTTTATAGTTATTCATATTAACCCAGCATTTTTGCTTTTTTATGTAGGCGCTTGGCGGCATCCATACCAGATAAAATAGCACCTTCTTGCCATGCCGGAATGTGTGAGCAATGCTCGCCCGTGAGTACAATACGATTATCAATACTACACAAGGTGTCATAATGCTGACGACGAGTCGACTCATTCCAAATACCATAACAACCAAGTGTCCACGGGATACGGTGCCAGACGACTGATGTACCGGCGCGGAACTCTTTTGGATACTGAGGATGGATATACTTACCGTAAGCCAGCGCGACATTGATACGCTCTTGCGGGGTTAGGGTATTAAATTTATAAGAAGTTGGGCCGTAACCATACGCGCCCAACAACACACCTGTACCGTCTTTGAACATATTTTCTGAAGGATAGGCTATCTGGGCTATCGGCATATCGGTATAGGTCAAGCCGCCATAGATCCATTCGTCCTCTTCCCAAAAGCGGCGATTGAACTCTAAGCCCACTTTATAAGAAGTCTCATAAGGCACTGCGGCCATCGCCTCTTTCATCGGTTTTGAGACGTTGATATCAATTTGGGTCAGTACCGTTAGAGGAATATTACACACACACCAATCAGCACGAATGGTTTTGGTCGCGCCATTTGGACTATTACTGTCGACATAATCAACGGTAACGCCACTTTCATCTTGATGAATCTTGGTCACTTTGGCATTAAACTCAATCATATCGCGGCATTCGCGGGTGAATGCATCACCGATTTTACCCATACCGCCAACAGGCTGAAACATGGTTGGCTGATGCGCATAGGTCATATGGTTGCCATAAATATCGGCCCACATGCCTGAATCTAATATCTCACTGATAGGCAAAGGCTTTGATGGGGTTTCATCGGGCATCAAGCCACCACCCGGAAAAATACTATAACCACGATGCTTACTGGTCGCATTGCTGGCACGGTAGCGATAGTCTTTATCGAGCACCCCCCAGCCTTTTAAGCCTTCTAGGAGCTTTTCTTTATCTTCTTTATTAACCGAACGATCAAGACCGCCAACATTGACCGCTTTTGATAATAGTTCTGACACATGCCCTTGGATGTCGTTTTTTACATCACCCAAGCGCTGCGGTACACCATTAAAATGGGTGCTACGATGCAGATAAGCGCGGTCATTGGTCTGAATAAAAGGCTGCATCTCAACGCCGAACTGTTTGCAATAATGAAAAACGGCATAGTGATGGCTTGGCAGACGCCATGGTCCACCATTAAAATAGTTACCTTCTTCAAAATCGCAGGTGACTTCTTCGCCGCCAAGCTCGGTATATTTATCACCGCTATTGAGCGTCCAGCTACGACCGCCACCACGGTTTTGGAACTCGAGCACCTTGACATCATAGCCCGCTTTACGTAGCTCGTAAGCCGCGGTCAGGCCGCCAAGACCGGCACCAAGTATGACGATACTAGCGCCCGGCGGTGCACCCTTAAGGTCCATGGTTTCCTTAAAGCTCGATTCTGAGGCAAATCCTAACGTCGTCATTGCCTGATACATCGCGGTTGCGCCCGCTGTTTTACCAATCATCGAGAGCAGTTGGCGCCGCGTTGGTGATTGAAGCATGTCTTTCATAATAATATCCTTAAAGTAGACTTTCGTGCATGACGGTAAACACGGGTGCTTAGACACTGATTCTTAGACACTGGTTTTATTGCTAAACACCTATCTTTATTTATCAGTATTTATGCTATTTATCAGCTTGGCTTAATTCTGCGTTTATTTGCCAAGCTGCCCTACCGTATTGCCGTTAATCCCTGTCTTATAATAACTGTTTGATAATAGCTGTCTTATAATAACTACCTAAAACGCATTTATAAGCTTACTAGTCCGCTGTTTGATTGAGTTTTTTGCTATTTGTATGACGTCAATTGAACGTAGTTAAATGAAAATCATGGCAATCAAAGTCATTACAAATAGCGAAATTAGAATTAACGGCGGCGCTTAGAACGTAAAATGGCTCGTATAATAAATATAATGACCGCAATAGCAACGAGAATACCGATGATTGCCAATAAACCTGCGTACTTGATTAAGAAAGGTTTATCCACCCCTGTGTTAGCGATGCGATCGACATCAGCAGCACTGACTTCACTGTTAGCAAGCCCACCAAAATTGACACGTACATAGTTGGCAATGCCAGCAATCTGTTCACTGTTCAGCTCTTCTGAGAACCCTGGCATGATAGGCGACGTATCAGTTGCTCCCTCTACCCCATGCAATATCATATTAACGAGGGCATCAGGCTTTTCGCGGCGAATACTGCTGAGTCCCACGATAGGCGCATAACGCGCATCAGGCTGACCGTAACCATCGACACCATGACAGCTACCGCATGCTGCTAAATATAGCGATTCTGGCGAATTGCTACCATTACTCACCTCTGTTTTTGCTTGGGCTAAATAATCTTTTTGCGCAAGTAGATCATGAGTGATTGATTCATTGACGGGCGTTGGCAAGCGTGACACATCAACAGCAGAGACCTTATCTTCTGTTTGAATGGCTGGTATCGCTTTTAGATAAGAGGCAATGGCACTCAAATCTTCATTTTTTAGATAACGGGTACTATGCGCGACTGCTTCACCCATAGGGCCACCCGCATAAGCGCGTTGGTCTAGCTCACCGGTACGTAGATAGGTGATAATATCTTGCTCACTCCAACTACCGATACCGCTCGACTCATCAGGCGTGATATTTGGCGCATGCCAATGCCCAAGCTGAGCACCTGATAGATACATTTTTTTATCGAAACCCATGGTGCTATTACGCGGGGTATGACAAGTACCGCAATGCTCTAGATTGTTGACCAGATATTCACCGCGTTTTTGGGTCTCGTTCAGTCCGTCGCGCTTTTCGGTAGACGGTACATTGAGAAAATTCCAGCCAAGCATTAAGCTGCGAATGTTAAAAGGAAACGGTAAATTGGTTTTGTGCTTCGGGGCTTCATCGACGGCCGGTACGGTTTGCAAATAAGCAAACAACGCGCTGATATCTTCTTCCTTCATGCCGCTATAAGAAGGATACGGCATGGCCGGATACAGCATGTGGTTTGGTGCACGGCCTTTTTGCAAAGCGTTCTTTAAATCCGTTTCGGTATAATCGCCGATACCGTAACGTTTCGAGGGGGTAATATTGGTTGAATAAATCTCTCCCATCGGAGTTTCAATCGCTGTGCCGCCGGTGTAATCCTCACCATGGCATGCCATACAGTCAGCAGCACGGGCAATATGTGCACCGCGGTTGACAAGCTCGCTATTGGCAGGGCTTACATTAGGCAAGCTGGCATTGGGTAAGTTGGCATTAGGAAGGTTAACACCTTCAGCCATTGCGGCGCTGGAGGTAATACCAATGACAAGCATCGATAACATCACAGAAAGTGGCTTCATAATATCCTCATATAGCTGGCACCTAGGGTGTTGTAATTATTGTTGGGATAAGACATTCGATATTGGGCAAGTTTTTATAACTGATGACTTATAATGCCCAATGCATAATCCATTAAATGAGGTAGCAAATCGTCCAGTAAATGCTTCATAAAAGAGGGTGATAAAAGCAACTTAATAAAGATAGTTGCTAAAGAATGTCTACTCACCTCACTAATGTAAGACTATTTCACGACTATTACTTGAATAGTAACGGATTGGCTGCATTTTTTTACAAAACTTAAAGAAACGCTTTAGCGCTGCTACCTTAGAATAAATTAATATGTATTTTTATATTATAATTATCAATAATTAGATAAATCCTTTAGAAAACAATCACTAAAGCCTAATAAATCTTAATTTTATCCGTAAAAACGAATATACAAAACAATTTATCTGCTAAATTTCGGCTTTATTGCTTATCATTATCAATTATAAGTATACATAATAGATACATAGCGCTTAGGGTCAATCGCCTTTTTATGTCGTGGTATCTGCTGTTCTCTCTAGCTTACACATTATCTCAACCTTAATAATAAATAGCCTTTTGTATTCTCCATTGTATTCCCCATTGTTTTGCTTATGATAAGCGCCATGCTAAAGTCGCGCATTATTTTAACGTCGTTAACCATTTTAAAATCGCCAACTAGCGCCCGAGATGTCCTTATGAAATCATTTGCCTTTATATGTCTGCTTGTAGCGACGATACCTCTGACAGGTTGCCAATCTTTTCAATTTGTCGAAAGCCCAATTCCTGTCAAAAATCTCCCTGCGAAAACTTTCGCTGTTAAAGACCGGTCATTAACAACTGTACCTAATGAAAGTATCTCTACCCCTACCGCTGCATTAGTTATGATTATTCCTGCTAAGAATACTGTTGATAATCCCTTTATCACTGATAATGATGTTACTAGAACCATTGTGGTTAAAAAGGTAGCAACACAAAATAACGCTCAATAAAAAAAGCAGATATCGATTTGATATCTGCTTTTTTATTTTGCCCTTCATAAAGTATTCAAAATACTGATAGCGCCTGAGTGACTGCTTAGGCTAGTTTTTAGCGGCTTCCATCTGCTGTTTAGGCTGATGCTTGATAATGGTGTTCGCCAAATGATCACCAAACCAGATAGCTGTATCAATATCGCCCTTCCCTGGGGTTTCTTCAGGTGGACCATCTAGCGACTGAGTCATCAAACCCAAAAAACTTGAAAGACGATTTAAATCATGTGCTTCATGACCCGTTGGCATAAGCGGCAAACCTATCCAATTCATTCCATGCTGCATGGTATAAAGACAAATCTGCTGCAAGACGGCTAGCTTATCGCCGCTCAGACCGCCTGAATTGGCAAAGCCTGCGGCCCACTTACCTTCCCATTTACGATGATACCAACGCTTGGATGTCTCATCCATAAAGGTCTTAAAGCCTGCCGTCACGCTACCCATATATACGGCACTACCAAAAACCAGTAAATCCGCCTGATCCAAAAACTCCCAATCGACATCATGAACATCGACCGCTTTGGCTTGTGCTTCTGGCAATTGCTGGCGCGCGCCCATCACTATAGCTTCGGCAACACGTTTAGTATGTCCGTAGTTACTATGGTAGATGACAGCCATCGATACGTTAGGCGGATTGTCCGTGGAAGCTAAGGAAGGCGTGATAGATGTAGTCATACGAACTCTAATAATGGATTGGGTGAATAGTAGTGATGCTGCAAATGTTCAATAATCTTTATTATAAATACTTTATGTGGCTACTGTTATGTAGCAGCTAGCTATTATATAGGACAGCGGACGCATTAATTCATTGATATGAGGCAAGCTTTGATAAATTCAACCTTCACTGAGCTGCGCTATTTTTAGACGCTGAACTTAAAAGCAAAATTAAATGGATGATATAGTTATTGAAATGACTATATACAGAGAAGCATAGCGAAATACAGCGAAATACAGCGAAATACAGCGAAAAAAAGATATCGGCTCAATATCTCCATACCCTACCATTCATTGATTTTTATCTACTTATTCCATATATGAATATGTTAATTCCCGCTCTTCTTGTAGTGATTCTTTAAAACGGGTCTATCATATAGCCCTTATTCAATCATACCTAGAAAAATCTGTTGGATATTCCAAATACCTTATCATAACCAATGATACAAACCATGAACAATGAACTCTGAAATATTATATCAGAGAAGGATGTGATTCCCTTGACGACTATAACGACGAGCGTTCAGCCCGTGAACGATACACGAGAGCCTATTGCTAAAGAGACGCTGGCTTTAAATAATCCACAAAAGCCATTGATAATAGCTGGTGTTATTGTTGGTTTTACCCTGTTGGTCTATCTGTCTATTACCCAGACTACCGCCCAGCCGCTGCTTTTTGCTATCGGCTTATTGCTCGGCTATACCCTATTTCATGCCCGCTTTGGTTTTACTTCTGCCTTTAGACGCCTGATGTCGGTTGGTAATGGGCAAGCCATGCGCTCTCATATGTTGATGTTGGCCGTTGCGGTTACGTTGTTTGCGCCCATTCTTGCTTATGGAACGACGATTTTTGGCGGCTCAGTCGCAGGTTATGTATCGCCAGTTGGTGTCAGTTTACTGGTCGGCGCTTTTGTATTCGGTATTGGCATGCAGCTTGGCGGCGGCTGTGCTTCTGGTACGCTTTACGCAGTAGGTGGCGGACGTTCGGTGATGTTTATTACCTTTATTTTCTTCGTCATTGGCGCGACCATTGGTGCTTATCATCTGCCGTTTTGGACAGAAGAGATGCCCTCCTTTGCGCCTTTTTCGTTAGCCACCTCTACTGGTCTTGGTTATAGCGGTGCTTGGGTGTTGTCTTTGGTCCTGTTTGCTTTGATTGCGTGGGTTACGCTCGTTGTTGAGAAAAAGACCAAGGCTCCAAAGATGGCTCCCGTTCCAACTGAGTCAGGTTGGAGACGTATTTTTCGAGGTTCTTGGCCGTTATTCGCAGCCGCCATTGTCTTAGCGATATTAAATGCTTTAACCTTGCTCACGCGTGGTCAACCATGGGGCATTACTTCTGCATTTTCATTGTGGGGCTCTAAAATCGCCAGCAGTTTTGGTGTTGATGTTGCCAACTGGGGCTATTGGCAAGGGGCGAATGCCGCCGCATTGAACGCATCTATTTTCGCTGATTCAACCACAGTCATGAATATCGGCATTATCATTGGCGCTTTTATTGCCTCAGCAGCGGGTGGTTTATTCAAATTTACCCAGATTACTTTGGGGAATTTCGCCGCTTCGGTGATTGGCGGATTAATGATGGGTTATGGCGCACGTTTGGCATTCGGCTGTAACATCGGTGCTTACTTCGGCGGTATCGCCTCTTTTAGTGCTCATGGTTATATATGGGGCATCATGGCGATGGCAGGGACTTTTTTAGCCTTATATCTGCGTCCTTTATTCGGATTATCTGTGCCAAAATCGAATGATTCTGTATGCTAATTCATAAAGTATAATTTTAATAAAACACAAAAATAGCAGGCTAATGATAAGCCTGCTATTTTTTTATTGCATCATCAATATAATGCGCTTCATTACTTAAAAACTATTGCCAATTGTTTGCATCAAGAAACAGCAAGGCTGCGAACAATGACCAATGCCATACGTCCTGTCGCAGGCTGCTGAAGATGCGTTTGACGCCGATAAGAATAATAATGCGGGTCAGCATAACTACAAGGTATAGCGAACTCATTGCTAACTATAATACCTGCTGCCTTTAATTGGTCAGCCGCTAATTGTGGTAAGTTCAGCTTAATTTTATCCGCTTCAGAAGCTAAGACGTAACGTTCTTCAAAGCTCTCTAGATGCTGCGCCACTAAGGTTTGATTTTCAATACAACCTGTTAACAGCTTATCTCGTACTTGCCTGCCGACTTCATAATTTTCTTGACTGATACAAACCCCAATCCACGCCATGATTGGTTCAGAGCTGCTAAAGCGTTCAACCGTCGTTTTAATAACACCGCATGCCAGCCCTTGCCAGCCTGCATGTATGGCGGCTATCTGCCCCGTTGCCGGTTGGTATAAGACTATCGGCACACAATCGGCGGTCATCACCGCAAGCCCTAATTCCGCTTGGCAGCTGACCATAGCATCAGCATCTAGCGGACGCATAGCCAGCGCAGTCGCATCGATATCATGAATCTGCTTACCATGAACCTGATTGAGCCAGTGCAAGCTATCAATAGGCTGGCGCTGTGTTGCTGCCAATTGCTCATTGATAGCGCTCAGCAAATGCATGCGATTGTTTAAGACCGTCTTTGCATTGTCATTAACATGCAAGCCTAAATTTAGCGCCCCATAACTTGCTTGGGTTTGCTGGTCTGTTTGCAGCTGATTTTGTAAATTAGCAGCAACAGCGTCAGCATTATCGTCACTGATAAAAGCCGCCGTTTGGAAAACCGCTACGTCATCAAGCTGAGCAAGCAAGGTAATAGGAAGCTTGTTTATTGTGCTAGTCATGGTCGATTTACCACACTTCTCATTATCATTATCGTTATCGTTATCGTTATTAAGGCATTAGCGCTAATTTATGCTTTTTAAATAAACATCATGAAGTCATTAATGATTATTCTTCGTCATAGCCATCGCTTAAGACTGCCATCAATTGCTGCATATCTTCAGGGATGGGTGTGGTGACTTCGATATCTTCGCCAGTCGTTGGGTGAACGAAACCCAAGGTATAGGCGTGCAATGCTTGGCGCGGGAAATTATTAATCGCTTGACGCTGCGCTTCTGTTAAACCGGCACGCAATTGACGACGACCACCGTAGACACGGTCACCGACTATCGGATACGTAATATGGCTAAGATGCACGCGAATTTGGTGCGTACGCCCTGTTTCCAGACTGACATCTAGCAGACAGTAGTTATCGTTAAGCGGCGTCACGGTTAATAAATGGGTGACAGCTTCACGCCCTGCTGTCATCACGGTCATTTTGGTACGCTGATTGCGATGGCGACCAATGGGCGCGTCAATACGACGATGACGCAGTAAACTTGCTGCATCTCCTGCTACCACACATTGATAATGACGATAGACGGACTTGTCTTTGAGCTGCTCCATCAAGGCCATTTGCGCAGGCTTGGTTTTACCAATAAGCAATAGCCCTGAGGTATCTTTATCAATACGGTGTACCAGTCCGGCACGCGGCAAATGGTGCTGCTGCGGGTAGTGATACAGTAGCGCATTCACCAAAGTGCCGGTTTGATTGCCAGCGCCAGGATGGACAACCATACCGACAGGTTTATTAATTACTAAAACATCGTCGTCTTCATAAACCACCTCGATATCGATATTTTCTGGTTGATCTTCGCTATGCTGCTGCAGGGTCGTCGATAAATGTAAGATATCACCGGCTTTGACACGGATTTTTGGTTTTTGCACGCTGCCGTTATAAAGTAAGCTGCCGTCAGTGATCCAGCCTTGTAGTTGGGCACGCGAAAAATCGGTAAATACTTTTGACGCCAATTTATCAATACGTAAACCCGCTTCCTCTTCTACTACCGTATGTGTGACATCAACGATGACAGGGACGGCTTGCCCAGCGACTGACGCTGCATCATCGCCGTCCTCATCTTCTTCATCAAGTAGCTCACCATCCACCAATTCTTCTAGCTCATCATCATCGGACAGCTCTTGCATCTGCTCATCAGGCGCACTTTCATGGTCAGTAAGCGGCTCATTATCCTCTAATAACTCATTTGGCATCGTCGATTTTTGCACGGGTGAACCTTTCGTTGGTGAAGTTTTCATGGCTAACTGTTGCGCGGATAACTCTTGCGCAGATAGCGTTTCTGATGTTGATGTTGATATATTAGCATCTAGCGGTTGATTCTTAGGTAAATTGGTCGTCATAGCATCATTATTCATAGCGGATTCATACATGGTAAAGTCGCTTACATTGTTTTGTAAGCTGACCTCATAAGAGAGCAGACTAACGCTTGCTGACCGGCAAAAATAAGTGCGGGCAAAAAAAGCAAAAGTCACATCGTCATAGTGTAACATGCTGAACGCCTAAGCCCTACAGAAGCTGCGCGTTATCTATGATTTTATCATGACCATGCGACAGGTTCTCAGCCGTCATATACTGGGCGTTATTCGCTAGATTAACTCTCTAAAATATAACATGGCTGTAATTTACTGTATATTTGTCCCTGTCAGCCATATTCATTATCGCTCGTGACAGCGGCTCATGCTACACTACGGAACAATGTCACCATGGCCACCATACATAAAGCATTAGCGTAACCAGACATAAAGCATTCGCCGTTTAACTACAAAATAGATAACGAAAAAATAGACGAAGCAAAGGTTATTCTATAAAGTAAGCCATGTTTTGCTGTATGCTATGGCACTGAATTTTTAAAATAAATATATTTTATTCATACGAGCAAAACTGCATTCGATAAAAATTCTGTTGCTAATGAGTGCGCCTATTTATAGCGCCTACTCATTAATAGACAGTTAACGGATGCCGCAAGCATCGTTTTTTCATTATTATCCTTTTATTATTTAGCCTAATAGCGTCGCTGCTATTACGCGTCTTGTGTCGGAGAAGAAATATGCAAGCTGTTGGCAATACGTTTATCAAACTGTCCTCAATCACCCTACTTGCCCTAAGTATCAACTTGGTGGGTTGTCAAACGTTTAAAAACCTAACCGGCGGTAAAGACGTGGATGCGGTTGAAACTGCTGAGAAGTCAGAGCAGCGTTACTATAATGACGCCATCGCCCAGATTGATAAAGGTCGCTATACGCAAGCTGTTGAAGATTTGACCAATCTGCGCACCTTTTATCCGACCGGACAATATGCCGAACAAGCATTGCTCGATATGATGTACGCTCAATATGAAAGTGGCAAGTTTGAGACCGCTGCTGCCAGCGCTGAGCAATTTATTAATTTGTACCCGTCTAATCCGCAAGTCAGCTATGCTTACTACGTACGCGGCGTGGCCAATATGCAAGGCTCGTCAGAAGGTTTAAAACTGTTTAAGCTTAATCAAGCTGAGCGTGATACCGCTTATTTGCGTATTGCCTTTGCCAATTTCCAAGAGCTTATCAATAAATATCCTAACAGCCCTTATGCGCCAGATGCCGCTCAGCGTATGACTTTTATCTATAATCAGTTTGCCGAAAGCGAGATGAGCGCGGCGAATTGGTATATTGAGCGCGAAGCCTATGTTGCGGCTGTAAACCGTGCCAAGTGGGTGTTCCAATACTATCCATTAAGCGAATCTGTGCCTGACGCTATTGCGGTACTGGCTTATAGCCATGAAAAACTCGGTCTTAATGACTTGGCAAAAGAATATAAAACCCTGTTGCAGATTAACTATCCAAACATGCTAAGCGCTGATGGACGCGTTAAATTGAATACCAAACGTGAGCGCACTTTGTTGAATAAATTGACCTTTGGGCAATTGAACCGCTTTAACAAAGACACCTCAGTTGCGACAGGCGATTACAATGGTGCCACCAAAACTCAAGTTATCCGTAATGCCAGCCAATTAAGATTGCCGAGCAACAATGCGGCAGCAGCCAACGCGAGTACTAATGCTAACGCTCCGTTAAATATGTCTCCAAAACGTACTACTGGCATTAATATGGGTCTAGGTCTACCTGAAGCGTCAGCTGAACGCGTGACGAGCCAATCGAGCACCGGCGATGCCGCCAGAGAAGCCAATGTCGATCCGCAAAACACCAATCCTGTACGCCGTACGACGATACCTGCGGAGTAAACTGATACTACCCTCGTCTATTTTAGACGCTTAGCGCCTATCATCACAAATAAGGTCAACATTCTGTTGGCCTTATTTTTCTGTTTTTACTTCTTATACTTTTTATCTACTTTCAGTTTTTATTTCTAGCTGATTGTCGATGCTTAATATAATTGACCTATGGTAAACTGTTTTTTGTATGAGCATTCCTAACCATATTCTTGAGCAATTAAATAGCCAAGCTGACTTAATCAGTATCATTGGGCGTCATACCACGCTTAAACGTGCGGGTAGTGAGTACAAAGGCTGCTGTCCGTTTCATGGCGAAAAGTCGCCGTCTTTTTATGTCAATCCGCAAAAGAACATCTATCACTGCTTTGGCTGTAGTGTCGGTGGTAATGCCATCAGTTTTTTGCGTGATTATGAAAACTTAACCTTTATCGAAGCGGTTAATGAGCTGTCCAAACAAACGGGCATCGAAGTACCAAAAGAAGAGCAGCAGAACGTCAGCTATCAGCGTGCCCCAATTAAGCCAAAATCTAAGCCGGAAACCAAGCCAAAAACCGCTATTGAGCCAGCAACATCGGCAGCAGCAACGCACCCACAATCGACTAATAACCAACCTGTAGCCGATACTCAGCCATCCATAAACGTGCCAGCTGCTGATACGCAACCGCCAGCTTATAACGACAACTATGACAATTATCCGCCATTAGAGGCGTATGATTCCGTTCCTTATGCGATGGATGACTACGATACTAGCTACCAAGGTGATGCCAACTATCAAGACAATAGTAGTTATCCACCTGCATGGTTAACCGGTGAGGCTGATACTACTACTCTCTACGATGATAATAGCGTCTCTGATAAAGACGGCAATCTTTACGAGTTGCTAGAGCAAATCCAGCAGTTTTATCAGCATAATCTCACTATCCATCCGCATGCTAAGCATTACTTTTTATCGCGTGGTATTACCGAAGACATCTTTGAAACCTTTGGTCTCGGCTATGCGCCCTTTGGTTGGCAGCATCTTGAACATCAATTCCCGCAGGACATTGAAGGGCTTAAAGCCTTGGGCTTAGTGCGCAAATCAGAATCAGGGCGCGACTATGACCTACTTCGTGATCGGGTTATTTTCCCGATTCGCGACAACCAAGGTCGTACTATTGGTTTTGGTGGTCGCGCGCTTGATGACGAAGTAAAACCCAAATATATCAACTCGTCCGACTCGCCCGTTTTCCATAAGCAGCACGTACTATACGGCTACTATGAATCTCGCCAGCAGCGCGCAAATGATTGGCTGGTGGTCGAAGGCTATATGGATGTCATTGCCCTTTATCAAGCAGGGATTTATGGTGCGGTAGCTTCTATGGGTACGGCGATTAATGAGAGCCAAATATCACGGCTGTTGACATTAAACCCTACCCTGACATTGAGCTTCGATGGTGATAGCGCGGGACAAAAAGCTGCTTGGCGCACGCTTGAAGTCGCGCTGCCTGTGCTTGGCGATGATAAAGAGCTGCGGTTTTTAACCTTACCTAACAATCATGACCCTGATACTTTTATAAAAAGTCAGGGCGCGGATGCGATGCGCGAGCAAATCGCCACGGCCATGCCGCTATCGCAATATATTTTTGCTTACTTAAGTGAACGCTACGACTTAACCTTGGCAGAAGGTAAAGCCAAGCTTATGTCGCAAGTGCGCGCGTTGACCACCGCCCTACCTAAAGGCAGTAGCTTTCGTTATTTGCTGAATAATGACATTTATCAAAAGCTGGGCGGTAAACGTAGTCAAAACAAAGATGCTAAAGACGCGCTGCTAGATTTTGATGGCGATATGACCATCAGTCAGCAATTGCAGCTGTGTTTTTTATTCCAGCCGCGCGCCTTAAGTGATGACCCTATCGAAGCCATTTGGCAGCAGGCGGGTATTAATGATTTGCAGCTGCCGGCGCATATTAAACAAAAAGCCTCCGCTGATATATTGCGTCCACTGGAATGGGAAGACCTGCAAGATAACGCCCTGCTCGATATCGTCAGCACCATTAAGCGCTGTCTTAATTATCTACCTAAAGACGCCAATGCAGCGGCGCACTTTATCTTATCCAATGTCAAACCCAGCACCCAAGAGACGCTTAGCCGCGATTGGGGTAGTTTTTATAAAGCGCTTACCACGCGCAATATCTTAAGCCTTGATGGTTTGGTTGAAGAGTTGGTCAGCCAGTTGATTGAACGTCATATGAAGAAAAAAATCCAAGATTTGGTTAAGAACCCCGACAATATAAAGCTGGCGATTGTCCGTAAGCAGTCACAATTATTAAACGACTGGTTACGCGCGCAGCAAGCAGAGCAATCGGCACAAATGGCAACGGTGAAATCTTAACAGCTAGGCTGGGATACGTCCTAGATTTTATTTATGGGCAGCGACCCTTTAAAAGCATCGCGGTTGCCCCCACTATTAATGATTATGCCCAGTTGCATATACCGCCCTCCATCAGGCTACTGATAAAAAACCAATGGGTGAAAAATAATGGGGAATATCATTAATAAATACCAGATAAATGCTAGATAAATAGCAGCGAGCATCACTAGCTCGTGCTTGATTACGCTGGTCTGTGTTAAACTGTGTCGCTAACTATTTATAGCCCGACTTAATAGATGACGATAAACCCGCATCATTGAGCACAATTTTAGCTAAAAGCACAGCTCTAGGTATGCATTTTTAAGGCGCTTTTTGAAACATAAATTTTAAATCGCTGTATTTTTGAATGACCATTTTTTAGCTCATAGTATTTTTTAGGGTTGTTTTTTAATTCATAGTATTTTTCAGATAACCGTATTTTTAGGCAACTGTATTTTTAGGTAATATGATTTTGAAGTATTTTGCGCATGACCAATTTTTAGCGGTTTTTTAGTATTGTAATTGTAGTATTTTGAGCCTTTATTCATATCCACTCATTTTTGTTATTATTGACAACCTTTACGCCATATTTTGATGAATCGATTGATTATATCAACGCACCCCGTAAGCGATAGCGAGTCACAATATAAAAATGTCCGATACAAGCAAGCGAGTATTTATGAACGATAAGTCAGTTTCTAAGTCCACATCTCAACTGGCCACCTTAATCCAAATGGGTAAAGAGCAGGGGTATTTGACCTATGCTGAGGTGAATGACCAACTGCCCGACTCTATTACTGAAAGTGATCAGATTGAAGATATCGTGCAAATGCTAACGGACGTTGGCATTAAAATTTTTGAATCTGCGCCCGACGCCGATGACATCTTGATGAACGATGATTCAAGCGATGATGACATGGCAGCCGATGAGGCAGCAGCAGTTTTGGCTTCGGTCGAGACTGAGCCTGGTCGTACCACTGACCCTGTACGTATGTATATGCGTGAGATGGGTACGGTTGACCTCTTAACCCGTGAAGGCGAGATTGCCATTGCTAAGCGTATCGAAGAAGGTATTCGTGACGTGCAGCATGCGATGTCTTATTGGCCGGGTACGGTACAGTTCGTCCTTGATGAGTACCAAAAAGTTCAAGATGGCGAGAAAAAATTGTCTGACGTCATCACAGGTTTTTTAGACCCTGAAACCGAAGAAGACAAAATCGCCGCCCAAGAAGCAAAAGAAGCGGCGAAAGAAGAACGCGAGCGTATTAAAGAAGAAAAAGAGAATCCGCCAGTTATCAAACCAAAAGCCAATGCCAAAGCTGCGCTTGACGATGATGACGAGGACGATGAAGTCGAAGTTGAAGAAGAAGCCGAAGAAGAAACCGGCGGTATCGATCCAGAAGAAGTACGTCTGCGCCTAGAAGAGATTGAACACTTATTTATTAAAGCCAAACAAGCCTTGCTTGATTATGGCCGTGGTAGCGTAGAAGCAGATGCTGCTTATGCCTTGCTTGCCGAACGCTTTATGATGTTGAAGTTAAACAATCGCTTGTCAGACCAAGTCATGGCTATCATGCATGACGTCTATGACGATGTGCGTAAGCAAGAGCGTCAAATCATGCGTTTGGTGATTCGCCGTGGTCGTATGCCGCGTGATGAATTCCGTAAAACTTTCCCTAGCAATGAAACCAACGTTGATTGGCTCATTGAGCGCATCAAAGGCAAACCTGCTTTTGCGGGTACGCTAGAAAAGGTCGCTGACGATGTGATTTTATTACAACGTAAAATTCGTGATTACGAGCAGCAGCTCGATATGAAAATCCACGACATGAAAGACGTCGCCCGTCGTATGGCGGTTGGCGAAGCAAAAGCGCGCCGTGCCAAAAAAGAGATGGTCGAAGCTAACTTGCGTCTGGTAATTTCTATCGCTAAGAAATATACCAACCGTGGTTTACAATTCTTGGACTTAATCCAAGAAGGTAATATCGGTCTGATGAAAGCGGTTGATAAATTTGAATACCGCCGTGGTTATAAATTCTCAACCTATGCCACGTGGTGGATTCGTCAGGCGATTACCCGCTCTATCGCTGACCAAGCGCGCACGATTCGTATCCCTGTGCATATGATTGAGACCATTAACAAGATAAACCGTGTCTCACGTCAATTACTACAAGAAATGGGACGCGAGCCAACGCCTGAGGAATTAGGCGAACGCTTAGAGATGGACGAAGTTAAAGTCCGTAAAGTGCTAAAAATTGCCAAAGAGCCTATCTCTATGGAGACGCCAATCGGTGACGATGAAGACTCGCACCTAGGCGATTTCATCGAAGATGGTACGATCTCAAGCCCTGTCGATGATGCGACCGCAGCTGGTCTGCGTGAAGCGACGCGTGACGTATTGGGCAACTTGACTGAGCGTGAAGCACGTGTGCTAAAAATGCGCTTTGGTATCGATATGCCAACCGACCATACGTTAGAAGAAGTTGGTAAGCAGTTTGATGTAACGCGTGAGCGTATCCGTCAGATTGAGGCAAAAGCATTACGTAAATTGCGTCATCCTTCACGTTCTGAGCATCTGCGCTCATTCCTTGAAAATGACTAATTTAAATAATATGTGCTAAGCACATCTTATTACGCCTAATGGCAAACCAAAAAAGCTGAGTATATCTCAGCTTTTTTGTGCCTGTTATTTGATGGCTGCTATTTAAGGGCTATTAGCTTTTACCTATTAAATATAGAGCCGCTATGGCATACGATAAGCAATTAATTCATAAAAATATTGCCTTTATTTAAAATAGCGAGTATAACTACCTACCGTTCGGTAGTTAAAAGATTAAATAGATAAATAGTTAATAGTGCACTCTTATGAATAAACAAACCAATGTAAAACACATCAGTATCAAAACCGTCATCTCTCTTGCCATCATTGTGGCGCTTGGCCCTGCAGCGATTGATATGTATTTGGCCTCTATGCCGAATATGGCAACAGACCTCAATACCTCCTACGCCACCACGCAAATCACTTTGACCGTCTTTCTTATCTTTATGGGTTTAGGACAGCTGGTATTTGGTCCCGTATCTGACGCCATAGGGCGAATAGCACCATTATTTGCAGGCTTGCTGGCATATATTGGCGCTTCCGTGTGGGCGATGTGGTCACAAAGTATTGAAAGCCTAATTTTTGCTCGTATCTTGCAAGGTCTTGGCGCCTCTATGGCTATCGTGGTGGTGATGAGCATGGTACGCGACTTAGTCGATGGACCAAAAGCGGCACAAATTTATGCTTTATTAAATACCATTGTGGCATTAGGTCCAATCGTCGCGCCAGCAATCGGTGGTATCGTCGGTGCGCATTATGGTTGGCGCGGCGTCATGTTTATTTTGGCGGCGTTAGGTATCATCGTGCTGATTAATACGTTGATGAATATCAAAGAAACCTTGCCAAAAGACAAGCGCATTCAATTAAATATAAAAGATATTACAGGCATTTATGTCGGCATATTAAAAAATAAGACCTTTGTCTTTAATCTATTTGCGCTATCTGCGGTGTATTTCTTTTTGTTTGCCTACATCGGTGGTTCTGCTTATGTCTATCAAACAGACTATGGTCTTAGCCTAGAGCAATTTGGTTTTGTCTTTGGCTTGACCAGTATCAGTCTAATTTTAGGTGCTTCTTCTACCGCTTATTTGGTCAAAAAAATATCGGCGTCACATTTGGCCTTAATCGGTGCCGGTGTCATGATGCTGGGTAGTGCCGTTTGCATCATCGCTTATCTGCTATCGATGGGTTTGGTCGGTATTGTCACTGGCATTGCCTTGGGATTATTTGGTCTTGGTGTATTAGAAGCGACGTTGATGGCAATTGCAATGGAATCGCAGCGCAGCGCTTTAGGTTCAAGCGCAGCTTTATTGGGCGCCATTCCTATGTTACTCTCATCTACTGCCACACCCATCGCGGGACAATTGGTTGAGATGAACACCTTATACTGGTTAATCTTGCTAGGTGCTATGGGACCGATTATTTTGGCATTGGTCTATCTTGGTTCTAGAAGCTTAAAACCTTATAGCAGTATCGCCACACCATCATTAGAGGAGGCCTATGCAAAGTCATAAACCACGCTCAAGCGCTAAGCAACGTATTATTGATGCTGCGTTTGAGCCTTTCTTTATGCACGGCTACGAGGGCGCATCACTTAGTGATATTGCCAAGGCTGTGGGCATCCGCAAAGCCTCTCTCTATACGCACTTTGCCAGTAAAGAAGCGATATTTTTAGAATTACTGCAAGATGCTCTCGAGTCAGAATGTGCGTTTATTAAGTCATGCTTTGCGACGACTAGTGAATTTCCTACTCCCGGTGAAGCGTATTGCCATGCTTTTGAAGCGCGTTATGAAAGCGCGATTACCTTACGGTTTTTAATTCGCATGGCCTATGCCGCACCTGTGCATTTGACCGATACCAGCGCGGCGACTTTTAATGTCTATATAAAGGTGTTGACTGAGCAAATACAGCTGGCTCTACAGCCTTATCAGCTCGACTCTGAGCAGCTAGAGCTGTATACCGATGCCTATCTAGGCGTAATCGATAGCTTAAGTGTAGAGCTGCTATATGCAGAAGGCTTATATGAGCGCCGTTTTAAAGCCATGCTGATGCTCTATCACACTGCTATTGAACAGCTTGATAAAAAATAACTTTTTAAATCTAAGCTGCTTTTTTTATCGTTATTTGGACATCACTTGCTAATGATGGCTGAGTTCGCCTATCATAGGGCTGATCTGCTTAAATAACAGCAGTTCGAACTCATTTAAATTTTATATTTATTATTAAAAAATAAACCTTGTCGGGGTGCTTTGATTTTGACGCTTTAACTACAATCAAAATCATGGCTGAGAGTTACCCGCGAACCTGATGCAGTTAGCACTGACGTAGGAAACAAGCGTGTCGATAGATAAGTCACATTTACTTCATATTTTGCCAATCTATTTACCCTAGACTGGCAAATTTTTTGTGCCTTATCACTTCTCGTTTTCTGCCATTTGCTTGCTTGCGTTTTATAAAAGTAAGTGAAAACTATGAATTACCAAACGCTACGTCACAATTGTCCCACATGGGATGATTACATTCAGCATGATTTCGTCAAGCAGCTGGCCGCTGGCACGCTTGCCCCTGACAGCTTTCGCCACTACCTTGTGCAAGACTATTTATACTTAATTCACTATACCCGCGTGATGGCGCTGAGCGTGTATAAGAGTGACACGCTGGCACAAATGCGCGTCGGTCAAGCAGGTATCAATGCCATGCTCGATATGGAAATCGCCATGTATTTGGATTTCTGCCGTCAGTGGAATATACCACTTGAACAAGTAGAAAACGCTCCTGAATCTGCCGTCACCATCGCCTATAGTCGCTATATATTAGACGCTGCGATGTCAGGCTCACTAGCCGAACTTTATGCCGCTATTGCGCCTTGTTTGATGGGCTATGGAGAAATTGGTAAATGCATCAAAGATGAGGGTTTTATCGATAACAACCCTTATCAACCATGGATTGATGTGTTTTCCAGTGATGAGTTTCAAGTAATTACCGCGCAAAACGAAGCGCTGATTAATACGCTATTAGCCGATGCCAGCCCTGCTCAAGCAGACAAGTTCCAACGGTTATTTAACACCGCCGCACGTATGGAAGTCAATTTTTGGCAGCAGGCGTTAGATTTGTCTTAACTTATACTCAATCTAGCTTGGTTCTAAAAAAGCCCTCTAAAATCAAAAACAATGATCAATAATAACGATCAATAATAACGATCAACAAGGAGAAACATCATGGCAGCATTCGATGAACACGCAAGCGCGTACGACAGCTGGTTTTTTGACAACCAAAACTTACTGACCAGTGAGCTAAAACTGGTCGCTCATTTCTTAGATAAAGATAGCGAGATATTGTCTATCGGCTGTGGTAGCGGTCTTTTCGAATCACTGTTGGCCAAAGATTACGACATTCATATCACGCATGGTATCGAGCCTTCGAAAGATATGGCTGAAGTCGCTGCAAAGCGCGGCTTGCAAGTGGATATCAGCCCTGCCGAAACCTGCGAGATTGCGCCTAATAAATTTGATATCATCATGTTTAATGGCAGCGTCAGCTATATCAGCGATTTGGATGTCTGTATCAAAAAGGCCTTTGATGCTCTAAAGACTGGCGGCAAACTTATCCTGATTGATGTGCCAAAAGAAAGCGGTTTTGCCAGCTTATACAATTTGGCCAGCGCGGTAGATACGTGGGAGCATCCACTACTCGAACACATCTCCCCTGCTGACCCTTATCCTATTGAGCTGGTGAAGTCAGCAAACTGGCGTACCTCTGATGAGAAAATCGAGTTAATGCAAGCCAATGGTTTTGTCGATTTTGAATATGCGCAAACTTTATTGACCCATCCTATGTATGCCAATGACAAGGTACAAGAGGTCATCGAAGGCTATGATCGCGGCGATTATGTGGCGGTATGTGGTTATAAAAAATAACGATTTTAATACCGCTTAACGTTTGGTGACCCTTGAATAATATGATGAGTGGCCTTATAAATGGTAAACAAAGCGCTTATCGGCATAACCCATAAGCTCATATTTTCACAAAGATAAGGACAACATCATGACTGATGATCCAAAAGACACCACTAACCCAAATCAAACGCCTAAAAGAGAGGTCAAAGTGACAGAATTGGTCGCCAATGACGGTATCTTAAAAGGCAAAAAAACCGACGTGCAAAACCCTGAGCTGTGGCAGTTCCCAATGAACTACCCACTGAGCATCATCGGTCATGAAGGCGAGCACGATAGCTTACTCAATGAAGTGAAGCTTATCCTTGGTAGCCAGTTTCCAGAGTTTGATTTGGCGTCTATGGAAGTTAAACCGTCAAAAACAGGACGCTTCCATTCGGTGCGTGCCAATTTATACTTGACCACCGTTGAGCAAGTAAACACGCTTTATGCATCACTCGATAATGCAAAAACGGTACGTATGGTCGTCTAATCATAGTTTTATCAATTTAACAAAAACCAGCCCGTTTTTCGTCCGAATCGTCACTCATATGGGTGGCGATTTTCTATTGGCTGGGGTACAATCACCACCCGAAATATGCGCGCCATTCAGCAGATTTGCGCTCGTTAATTTAGCCAACAATAAAAAGCAAATTCGCGCCATTTTTTACAAAACTTTTATTATTTTTCTTATTGGCGTCTAACCCTTATCCCATCGTCCTTTGCTAAAATTTGGACACGCTTTACCCTCTCATCAACATAGTTTGCCGCTAAAATCAATATAGCATTTTCAAAATTTTCCCGCTATATTGTGTCCACCTACTAACAAATACGCTATATGTAGTGCTCAGTGATTTAAACCCTCACTATGAGCAACGGCATCGTTTTGCCTAAAAAAACACTCTGCCGTGACAGGATGTTATAGCGTAATAAAGATAGCGTGATAAAGAATGCCCGCCGGTATTAACCGCGCCGCATTACTATAAGTAACACTATAAGCATCATTATAAATTAATTGCCAAGCAATCAACTTACGAGGTCAGCATGACACATATCGATAAAATCCAAGTAACCAAACGTGATGGACGTTTAGAGCCTATTGATTTAGATAAGATTCACAAGGTTATCGAGTGGGCTGCTCATGATTTAGATAATGTGTCGGTATCACAAGTTGAGCTAAAGTCGCACATTCAGTTTTATGAAGGCATCAAAACTCGTGATATTCATGAGACCATCATCAAGTCTGCCGCTGATCTTATCTCTGAAACCACGCCTGATTATCAGTATTTAGCCGCGCGTTTGGCCATCTTCCATTTACGTAAGATTGCTTATAATAAATTCACCCCTCCTCACTTGTATGACCATGTCAAAAAGCTAACTGATGCCGGTAAATACGATCAGCATATCTTAGCTGACTATAGCCGTGCGGAATTTGATGAATTAGAAGAATACCTTGACCACTGGCGCGATATGAATCTTGCTTATGCTGCTGTCGAGCAAATGGCGGGTAAATATCTCGTGCAAGATCGCGTCAGCAAGACCGTTTATGAAAGCCCACAGTTCTTATATATGTTGGTTGGCATGTGCTTGTTTGCCAGCTATGAAAAATCAGAGCGTCTCGATTATGTGAAGCGCTTCTATGATGCAACCTCACAATTTAAAATCTCTCTACCGACGCCTATCATGTCAGGTGTACGTACGCCATCGCGCCAGTTTAGCTCGTGTGTATTGATCGAATGCGGTGATAATAGCGATACGCCACCACCAGCGCCAGCGTTGATTATGGACTTATCAGAAGCCATTATGACGCTTGATCGTTATATTGAGTTTGTCTTATTGACTGAGTCAGTAGAGCCGACTTTACTACTGCCTATTATTAATAAGCTCAATGCTCACGGGCAAGAAGCACCAATCGCCGCTGATTATTTTTCAACCTTTGGTAGCAGCAGCGTCAGCATTGCCAACCCTGAAAACAACTTTCAACCGCTGCACGAGCTCAATCTTGATAGCGAATTACTGACTTACGCTTATCGTAGTGGACTTGGGGTTGCGTTGTTAAATCAAGACGGCAATGTGAGCGACGATGAGCAGAAAAAACTCGATGCCATGTCAGCAGCTTGCGCTTTGATAGCCGCAAACTCTAACCGTTTGTTTTGGCAAGCAGCAACTGCCGCCGTGGCTGATATTGCCAGCATTTTACCGCTGAACTTAAGCCAAAAACATACGCTTATTTACTTAGAGCAGCAGTTCCAAAGCTATCTGCCCGTAATGGACACACGCTTTGCAGACTTGGTCAGCTTTGCTTGCCAGCGCGATACAGCAGAGGCTAAAATCCTACGTGAACAATATGCTGCCAATCAGTTAGAGACGCCGCAACTTGAGCAAATGGCGCGCTTCTTATTTGGTCCTAATCGTGCTTTGACGGACACTTTAAACACCATTATTCAAGCACAAATCAATAATATCAAAGAGAATGTCGATAGCTACGCACGCGGTGATTCTATCAATCCTGTCGATATGCAAACCTCGCAAATCACTGAGCAGCTGACCGAGCTGAGTTCAGCGTTCCGATTGTTAGGCTTAGCAAATGCTGCAAACAGCTTGAGTACCGCAGCAGAGGCGGTGAGCAAATGGCGCGCGCCTACGCCAGAAGATTTTGACCATTTATTATTAGCATTGATGCACGCTGAAAATGCCACTATCGCCATGGCAGAAATGCACACCCCAGGGGCTATTTATTTGCCTTTAAACAATCCACATATCTCATTACATCAGCTGAATACCGCCTATGATACGCTGATACAAGAGAGCCGTACCGCCATTGCCAGTGCCGAACAAGCCGTCAATGACTATTTGGCTGAACCTGAGCGTGATATCCTTAATATTCAAAACATTCCTGAAATGCTGCGTCAAGTGTCAGGTGCGGTACGCTTTTTACAATTGCCAACCCCTGCTAGCATGCTCAGCCAATTAGCGGGTTATTTGCAGCAGCGTATTGATAGCGGTGCAAGAATTGATGATGGTACCTTGGCTTATATCGCCGATGTCATCATGGCCGTTGACCATCATTTAGATGGCTTTGAGAACAATCGTCCCGTGAGTAAACAGGCGCTAGATGTCGGGCAACAAAGCTTAAGCCAGTTGCTTGCTGCCTAATTGCTGGTTTATTCGGTAGTAGATAGGTAGCTTGCTTATTTACTTACTTACTTACTTACTGAGTTATCATTTAACTGTCCATTTTAAACAGACTCATATCGATGCGGATATGAGTCTGTCTTTGATTGTTTGGAAACTTATCCTATGACCCACGCCTTTATACTTCGTGACGAGACGGTTTTATGTCGTCAAACGCCCAAGGGTTGGTGGCCTGTACAGGTTCAGTTACCAGATTCGGTTAATGATACAGCGTTAAACACTCATGACATTCATAACATCCATAACATTCAGCCAGCCTATCAAGTTGGGCGAGTTATGTTACTTGAAAGCTTAGCGCCGACTCATTGGTTACCTAATAATGAGGTAAAAAGCAGCACACTCAGCATTGATAGTGCAGATAACGATAGTTTGGCTGATTTTGAAACCGATACTGCCAATACTTTTACATCACAAGCGGCCATTGCCATTAATTATGACTATGCCATAGCCAATCATATTGATTTACCTAGAATTTTAGAAAGTCATGATTTAGAAAGCAACGCTCTAAAGAATAACGATTTAACAAGTAATAGCGACGAGAAAATTAGTCCAGACACCGATACTTGCGCTTTTATTGCGTATCGTCTGCTTATCACGCAGCTGCCATTCGCGTTATCTGACCAGCTTAGCCAAGCCATACAGTTATTACGTTGGCAAGCAGATACGCAGTTTTGTAGTCGCTGCGCCGCTCCCGTGGTACATGCCGCAAGCGCTGAGCGTGCGATGGTCTGCCAAGTTTGCCGCTTACGCCAGTATCCACGTGTGCAGCCGTGCGTTATTACCGCCATTACCCGACCGAATCCGCAAACGGGTAAAATGCAAATATTATTGGCGCACCATCACCGTTATGGGCAGCAAAAAACGCCTCAGCAAGCGCTACAATATGGTTTGATTGCCGGTTTTGTAGAAGTCGGTGAAAGCTTAGAGCATGCGGTGGTACGCGAAGTTGCAGAAGAGGTGAATATCAGCCTCAAAGATATTCGCTATGTCAGCAGTCAACCTTGGCCGTTTCCGTCTAATTTAATGCTTGGTTTTCGAGCCTCTCATGCTGGCGGTGACATCGTGATACAAGAAGATGAGCTGTCACATGCCGATTTTTTTGACCTGTCAGATTTGCCAAAAATACCGTCAAAAGGCAGCATTGCTTATGCGCTGATTGCCCAAATTGCTCATGAACAAGGCATCTCACTTTAATGGATATTTAATTCATACGGGCAAGATGTCTTTTTATAAATATAGATGTTCTTAATAAATAGCGCTATTACCCTATTTATTTTAATATCAGCATCTAGCATTGATATAAAGGTTTTACATTAAATGCAAAGCACCATGAATAAAAACAGCAGTCATATCCGTCTCACTAATCTACCTATTTTGTTCGATAGCTTGAACATAGAAAGCTTGCCTGTCGCCACCCAAGCAAAGATTGCGCGCATTGACGCCTGCTTGCCGCAAACCCAATGCGGACTTTGCGACCACGCTGATGGCTGCTTGCCGTATGCGGTGGCGATTGTTATCGACAATGAGCCTTATAATAAATGTGTGCCCGGCGGTCAGCCGGTGACCGATGCGATTGCACAAATCATCAATCAAGATAGTAGCGATACACAAACCTTTAGCGCTGAGCCGTCAAAATGGCCAATAGATGTAAGCTCGCAGCGTCCAGTAGAAGTGCGCGCGGTGATTCGAGAAGATGATTGTATCGGCTGTACCAAATGCATCCCTGCTTGCCCTGTTGACGCCATCGTCGGGACTGGCAAGCATATGCATACTATTTTTACGGATTTATGCACAGGCTGTGAGCTATGTATCGCGCCCTGCCCGGTTGATTGCATTGACTTGGTCACCGTTGAGCGTACCCTATCAACAGCTGAGCGCACGCTTGAACAAGAGGATTTGCGCCAGCGTTATCATACCCATCTAAGACGCGTCAGTGAGCAATTGGCGGATAGCAGCAATAGCAAACCTGTGGTCAGCATGGTGGAGGCAAAACTGAATAATGCCGCCAGTCAATCGTTGAATATCAGTGAAGCACAAGCAAAAAATACCATTGCAGCGGCAAAGCTACGCAGTAAAATTAAGAAGTTAGAAAAGCAGCTTAGCGTACGGCCTAATGAGAGCAAACAACTGGAACTTGAAGGGTTACAAGCTGAGCTTGCACAACTTTAATAGCCAATATCTACTCCTGACTAACCAATGAATAAAACGATGGTAACAATACCATGAGTAAAACCGTTAAACATAAAACTGCCGATACCCCGCCATCGAGGCGTATGCCCAATCGTGATGTGCGTCCGTTTTTTGAGAAGTTGGCTGCGACGATTGATGAGCCAGTAACTGAGCTCAATTATAGCAGTAACTTTGAGCTGCTTATCGCGGTCATATTATCGGCGCAGGCGACCGATGTCAGCGTCAATATTGCCACCAACCAGCTTTATCCGGTAGCGAATACGCCTGAGTCCATTTTGGCATTAGGCGAAGAAGGACTGAAAGCGTATATTAAGAATATTGGCTTATTTAATGCCAAAGCCAAAAACGTCATTAAAACCTGCCGTGACTTGATTGAGAAATTTGATAGCACCGTCCCTGATAACCGTAAAGACTTAGAGTCTCTAGCGGGTGTCGGGCGGAAGACGGCGAATGTGGTGTTAAATACCGCCTTTGGGCAGCCGACGATGGCGGTTGATACCCATATCTTTCGCGTCGGCAATCGTACTGGACTTGCCACGGGTAAAAATGTCTTAATCGTTGAAAAAAAACTGCTCGAACGTATCCCCGATGACTTTATCGTTGATGCTCACCATTACTTGATTTTGCATGGGCGCTATACTTGTCAGGCTCGCACCCCAAAATGCGGCGCTTGTCCTGTTTATGAAGAATGTATGTTTAAGGATAAAGCGGCATTTTTAGAGCTTTAAAGGCTTTTAGAGCCTTAAAAACTTTTAAACATCTCCTTTCTAAACACTTCGGCTTAATACTTTAACTTAAGGAAGCAGGATGCAGACCCTGACCGCACTCGTATTTGACGACTTCGAAACCTTGGACTTATTTGGACCTATTGAGCTATTCGGTAGCTTACCTAACGATTTTCGCATTCAGTTTGCGTCAATGAAAGGTGGTATCATTCATAACCATCATGGTGTTGCCTTACAAACTGTCGCAGTAGCAGAGTTAGCCCAGCAAACGAATATATTATTGGTCGTCGGCGGTAAAGGTACACGCCCACTGATTAATGATAGTAAGTTTTTGCAGACCCTGACTACGCTCGCTGATAACGCCGACTGGGTGCTTAGCGTCTGTACGGGTAGTGCTTTATTGGCGAAGGCAGGTATTTTAGACCATAAACGAGCCACGTCAAACAAGCGTGCTTGGCAATGGGTAACCGAACAATCAGATCAGGTTGATTGGATAAAGCAGGCGCGCTGGGTCGTAGATGGCAAGTTTTATACTTCTTCAGGTGTCACGGCTGGCATGGATATGGCGCTTGGTTTTATTGCTGATAGACAAGGTCGCGATAGCGCAAAAGAAGTCGCTGACTATACAGAATACCGCTGGCAAGAAGACAGCCGCCTCGATGATTTCTACAATTGTTAGCCGTCATGGCTGACACTAGAGTTTTACCTCGATTCACGGTAAAATATCATAATTTTTTGATTCACTTTTACCTTCTATTTTCCGTTAACATTTAATAATGACTGATTTTATATATTACAGTCCCTGCAATTAAGCGATCCCACTATGCGCGAATATAATTTATTTACCTCAGAGTCTGTGAGCGAAGGCCATCCAGATAAAATGGCTGACCAAATCTCAGATGCTATCCTTGATGCCATTTTACGCCAAGATTTACATGCCCGTGTGGCGTGTGAAACGCTGGTTAAGACAGGTGCTGTCATACTGGCAGGCGAAGTCACCACGACTGCCAATATCGACGTTGAACGTATCGTCCGTGATACGGTAAATGGCATCGGTTATCATCACTCAGACTTGGGCTTTGATGGCGAGACCTGTGCCGTTATTAATATGCTCGGTAAGCAATCTCCTGAAATTGCTCAAGGTGTCGATCGTAGCGATCCTGAAGAACAAGGTGCCGGCGACCAAGGCTTAATGTTTGGTTATGCCAGCAATGAGACCGAAGTATTGATGCCAGCGCCTATCGAATATGCCCATCGCTTGATGGAGCGTCAATCTGAGCTGCGCCGTGGCGGTGAGCTGCCTTGGTTACGTCCCGATGCCAAAGCCCAAGTCACCCTCAAATATGACGGTAATAAACCGGTTGCCATTGATGCCGTGGTTTTATCAACGCAGCATGATCCAAGCATCTCGCAAGCAGACCTGCAAGAAGCAGTAATGGAATCCATTATTAAGCAAGTATTGCCAGCAGAGTTATTGCATGCCGGTACGCGCTATCATATCAATCCAACTGGCAAATTTGTCATTGGTGGTCCTGTCGGTGATGCTGGACTGACTGGTCGTAAAATTATCGTTGATACTTACGGCGGTATGGCGCGTCATGGTGGCGGTGCATTTAGTGGTAAAGATCCTTCAAAAGTCGATCGCAGCGCTGCCTATGCAGTACGTTATGTGGCCAAAAACATCGTCGCTGCCGGTATTGCAGATCGCTGTGAGTTACAAGTGAGCTATGCGATTGGCGTTGCTGAACCGACTTCGATTTCAATTAACACTTTTGGTACTAACAAAATCAGCAACGATGAAATCATTAGCTTGATTCGTAAGCATTTTGACCTACGTCCTTATGGTATTACGCGTATGCTGAACTTATTGCAGCCGATGTACCAGCAAACGGCAACCTTTGGTCACTTCGGTCGCCAAGGTTCTGAAACCGCCTTTACGTGGGAAAAGACTGACAAAGCGGAAATCTTAAAAGCAGATGCAGGTTTATAAGCCTAACGTTAGAATTTTTACTATCTTATCCATTTTTTAGATTTATCCAGTCTTTACCCTTCTTAAGTTTAAAGACTGGCGTGATATATTTAAATTTACTTACCCTTATTAGGAGTCGCTTATGTCTCAAGACAATATGCCAAACAATGCCCAAAATGATGATATTGATGCCGCTCTTGAAATCACCCCTGAGATGCAAGCGTTTTATCAGCGTGCCGATGCGATTATTGGCGTGGCAAACAGTCAACTAGGTCCTGAAGCGCATTCAGGTCAAGTAGGTGCGTCACTGCTTTATGCGGCGGCACGTTATAGTGCATCAGTTGCCTCGATTGGCTTTGTAAAAGGTGATGATTTCGCCAAAGAAAAAGACGATATCGTTGAGTTTTATACCAAACAATATCGCCAAATGCTAAGCGACAACTTAACTGATTATGCACAAAACTTTGATAAGTACGTACAGCTTAATAAAGATGATAAACCTGCGCAGTAAGCTTTCTAAAAGCTCGCTCAAGAATTTTATTAAGAAGTAACATAAATAACCCAAGCCTTATAAGCTTGGGTTTTTTTATCTGTTTTGCACTAGATGACTGAGCATAAATCCTTTACTATCAAATATCTTACGAGCAAATGTTCTATGATTAAATACTAACCATTGCATGGATAATTGACTTTTTAACACAAACTTTTGATGCAAAATGAATAATTAAAAGCACGTATACATAAAATATAAGGATATTTATTATGAGCGCTCTATCTAAACCATGGCTATCTCTATTAAAGCCTTCTACCCTCGCCCTATCACTGACCATAACCTTGACGCTCGGCTTAGCGGGTTGTAACAATATCAGCCCTAACTCTAACTCAAGCCCTATGCCTGATAACACAGCTATTCAGCCGCCCGCTTCTAATACCAGCCAACCTCCAAAAGGAATCGTTGCCCAGTGTCCAACCTTTGATCCCGAAAAAACCATGTGTACGGCGCAATACGATCCGGTCTGCGTAAAAACGCAAGTGGGCTCAGTGATAAGCTATCGCACGGCGGGCAATGCCTGCTCAGCTTGTAGCACCCCTGAAGCAATCAGCTATGTAAAAGGCGAATGCTCATAATGAATGTCTAAAACAGTAACGCTGATTTTAAAAGCATATCGTTAAATACTTATCATCCGTTAAAAACCAATAAATTATTAAACGCCCATAAAAAATCCCAGCTTAACACTGGGATTTTTTATATTTTTACTGCGACTGTCTGTTAGCAAGCTTGCTATGAACATTCGCTACATAGCTTTTAATTATATCTATTACTCATCACTAGTCATTAGTCGGCTTTAGACTTGGTGGTCCGGTTAATAATTCTTCATCGCGGAACTCATTGGCTGAGTTATGCTCGGCAGATTCTTCAGTGATAAACCACTGCTGATTACGATAAAGTATCAATCTATCACGGCTCAAACCTCGCAGTAATGAATACATCATAATGACAATGACCACGGCAAACGGAAAGCCCGAGACAATAGAGGCTGCTTGTAGCGCACCCAAACCGCCTGCGGCTAATAGCACCGCCGCGATAACCCCTTCGGTACCTGCCCAGAATAAGCGCTGGATTTTTGGTGGATTGGTATCGCCGCCTGAGGTCAGCATATCAATCACAAAACTGGCAGAATCTGATGAGGTGACAAACCAAAGGACAATCATCACCACGATAAGCCCATTCAGCGCTGCCGTCAGCGGATACGACTCCATTAATTTGAAAATAGCACTACCGGTATCCGCGCGCACTGCTTCAACCAGTCCAGGGCTTACCACATTTGGGTCAACCGCCGCCATCAGCTCCATATGCACTGCTGAACCACCAAAGGCGGTGAACCATAAAAACAAAATGGTAATAGGGATTAATAAAACCCCTAAGATAAACTCACGAATAGTACGGCCACGAGAAATACGGGCAACGAATACCCCAACGAATGGTGACCAACTAATCCACCACGCCCAGTAGAATACTGTCCATGATGACTGCCAGTTTGCTTCACCTTCATAAGATTCCGTCCATAGCCCAAGTGGAATTACTTGATGTAGGTAATTACCGATATTTTCAAAGAAGCTGTTAAAGATAAACTGGGTTGGACCCAAAATAATCACAAAGCTTAAGAGCACAATGGTAAAGAAAATATTGATATCACTTAAACGCTTAATGCCTTTATCAAGCCCCATCAATAGTGACAATCCTGCCAGCATAGTGATAAAAGCAATCAAGATAATCTGCACGGTGATGTTATTTGGAATACCAAATAAACTCTCAAGCCCTGAGTTAATCTGTAGCACCCCAAGACCTAAGGTCGTAACCACACCAAACATGGTGCCAAATACTGCCAGCGTATCAACAATATGACCCATAGGGCCATAGATTTTTTTGCCTAATAACGGATATAAGGTTGAGCGAATGGCCAATGGCAAGCCGCGGCGATAATGAAAATACGCTAACGATAACGCCACCATGCCGTAAATTGCCCAGACATGCAGACCATAATGCAAGAACGAGATGTTCATCGCTTGCTTGGCCGCGGCAATGCTTTCAGGCTCACCTAAAGGCGGTGCCATAAAGTGATATAGCGGCTCAGCTGTACCCCAGTAGAGCAAGCCAATACCAATGCCTGCCGAAAACAGCATGCCAATCCAAGAAACAATATTGTACTCTGGGGTCTCGTTTTGGTGACCCAATCTAATATCGCCATAGCGGCTAAATATCAGATAGATACTCATCACCAACGTTAAGTTGACCACCATGATAAAAAACCAACCAAAGCGCATCGATACAAATGCCTTCGCTTGGCCAAACACTTCGCTTGCCAATTCATTAAAAAAGGCACCGAAGATAATAAATGCGAGGATTAAAATCGCTGAGGTTAAAAAAACAGGTTTACTTACCCGTGGAAAAGGGCCCAATCGGCCAACTTTAACGTGATCCATTCAGTCGTCTCAATTTTTTAGGACGCCAACCTTAACAAGATATTTACAAACTATCAAATCCGGTCAGTCATCTGTTAATGGGCAAAATTAAAAAATCCTAAGATAACGATGCATCTTAGGATTTTAAATGACAATTATTATATTGTTTATTTAGGTAAAATAAATATAAGCTAACTATATGATTCAACGTATAAATATATATTTAATTCGGCTATATATAGCCTATCAATCACCTTTCACAATTTTAGGCGGACCTTTTAATAACTCTTCATCCACAAACTCATTGGCTGAATTATGGTCGGCTGACTCGTCAGTAATGTAACGCTGCTGGTTGCGATATAAGATAAGACGGTCGCGACTCATGCCACGTAACAGCGCATACATCATCACAAATATGACCAAAGCAAAGGGCAATCCTGCCACGATGGCCGCCGCTTGTAATGCTCCTAATCCACCTGCTGCTAATAAAATTGCCGCAATCACGCCCTGCATAATGGCCCAAAATAAGCGTTGGATTTTGGGTGGATTGGTATCGCCACCAGCGGTCAACATATCGATGACAAAGCTGGCCGAATCTGACGAGGTCACAAACCAAAGTACAATCATCACCACAATCAATAGGGTGATAGGTTTGGTAAGCGGATAGTATTCAACCAATTTAAAAATGGCACTACCGGTATCCGCTTGCACCGCGGCGACCAATCCTGGGCTGACCAAATCAGGACTGATGGCGGCTAGCAGCTCCATCTGAATCGCAACGCCGCCGAAAGTTGTAAACCAGAAAAATAAAATTGTCATCGGGATAAGCAGCACGCCAAATACAAACTCGCGAATGGTACGACCACGGCTGATACGTGCAATGAATACGCCGACAAATGGTGACCAGCTGACCCACCATGCCCAATAAAATATCGTCCAAGCACTTTGCCAATCAGTGCCACTATAGGCTTCACTCCACGTTGATAACGTGACGATGTTTGCCAAATAGTTGCCAACGTTTTCAATAAAGCTGTCAAAGATAAATAAGGTGGGACCCAAAATCACCATGAAGGCCAGTAGAATACCGGTCAGCCCCATATTAATATCACTGAGGCGCTTAATCCCTTTATCAAGACCTAGCATCAGCGAGCCACAAGCCAGTGAAGTTACAAAGGCAATGATAATAAACTGTACGGTCAAGGTATTAGGAATACCAAATAAACCCTCTAGACCCGAGTTAATCTGCATAACCCCAAGACCTAACGAGGTCACAACCCCAAACATCGTCCCAAATACCGCCAAGATATCGACGGTATGACCCCATTTACCATAAATCTTTTGCCCGAGGATAGGATACAAGGTTGAGCGAATCGATAACGGCAGACCACGGCGGAAGTGAAAATAGGCTAACGACAGTGCCACGACGGTATAAATCGCCCATGCATGCAGCCCCCAATGCAAAAACGACAGATTCATCGCTTGCTTTGCTGCCTCTACAGTCTGTCCCTCGCCAACGGGCGGTGCCATAAAGTGGTATAAGGGTTCCGCTGTGCCCCAATAGACCAATCCAATCCCGATGCCCGCCGAAAACAACATCCCAATCCATGAAAACAAGGTATATTGCGGTCGCTCTGTCTGTTTACCTAAGCGAATATCACCGTAGCGGCTGGCGGCAAGGTAAATACAAAACACCAGCGCCACGTTAAATAAGATGATAAATAACCAGCGGAATTTTTCGGCAATAAAGTCCTGTAAGAAGCTAAAAAGCGCTGCGGCAGTTTCAGTAAATAACGAGCCAAAAATGATGAAGCCGACAATTAAGATACCTGACGTGATAAATACAGGCTTATTTACCCTTGGAAATGGGCCGAGCTTACCTACTTTTACTTCGTTCATTCGCTAAAACCTCATATTTAAGAAAGGTCACCTTAACAAACTAACCTTTAATTATCAATTAACTACAAAATAAACTTGATAAAGATATTTTTTTGTAACAACTTGCTTGGCTATTTTAAATCTTGATTTAGACATTTTAAGTAATTATCCAGTTAGATTATTTAGCCAGCGATTGATGCAGGCCATTAGATACATCACTAGTTCGGCAATAATCGCAGCAGCCTACCTTTAGCGCCATCTTCTAATAACCACACTTGCCCATCGACGTTTAAGACGCCACGGATACGTTCACCCATATCATAGCGATAGCGTTCTGCCGCTCCGTTATTTTTATGAAAACTCACCACGATGAGCGCTTTTGATGATAAGCCACTGATCAGCGCATTGCCTTGCCACGCTGGAAAGTCATTATGTTTACCGGCGTGATAAATACTCATAGAAGAAGGTGATATGACCGGCGTCCAAGTAATTTCAGGCGCTGCAAAATCAGGACGCGTATCGTGATCCGGAATATCGGTTCCGGTATAATTACGGCCATTCGAGACGATTGGCCAGCCATAGTTCTTACCTTTTTCAATAAGATGAAGCTCATC
>NZ_CAJHBF010000006.1:0-144335 GCF_904846565.1 Psychrobacter sp. CMS30
CAAGTATTATTATCCAACAAGGTAAATTACTGGACAGGGCAAGAGTGTCGTCAGTTTGAGACTGAATTTGCTAAATGGGCTGATAGCAAATATGCCATTGCAATGGGTAATGGTACGTTGGCATTAGACGTTGCCTTACAAGCGTTAGATATCGGCGCAGGCGATGAAGTAATCGTCACGCCGCGTACCTTTATTGCGAGTATCTCATCGGTAGTCAATGCTGGAGCGACGCCTGTTTTTGCTGATGTCGATGAGGCAACCGGTAATATCACGCCTGAGTCAATTACTGCAGTACTGACGGCTAAAACCAAAGGCATTGTCTGTGTGCATTTGGCAGGGTGGCCTTGTGATATGGATGGCATCATGGCACTGGCAGAACAGCATAATTTATATGTGATAGAGGACTGTGCTCAGGCGCACGGTACGCGTTATAAAGGTCGTAGCGTTGGTAGTATCGGGCATATCGGTGCTTGGAGCTTTTGCCAAGATAAAGTAATGACAACAGGCGGTGAGGGCGGTATGGTCACCACCAATGACGAGCAATTATGGCGCAAAATGTGGGCTTATAAAGACCATGGTAAAAGCTATGCAGCAGTCTATGAGACCGAGCATCCACAGGGCTATCGCTGGCTGCATGAAAGCTTCGGTACCAATTGGCGCATGACTGAAATGCAAGCCGTGCTTGGTCGCATTCAATTAACAAGAATGCCTGATTGGACCGCCAAACGTACGGCTAATGCTCAAGCTATTTTAGATACCTGTGCACAATGGGAAGCAAAAGGCTATCTTTCTGTACCTAGGTTAGAAGAATCAGCGCAGTTTGCAGATTCGACCCATGCCTATTATAAGCTCTACGTCTATGTGCAGTCAGACAATCTTCCTGAAGGCTGGTCACGAGATCGTATTATTCAAGAGATCAATGACTTAGGGGTGCCTTGTTTTTCAGGATCCGCTTCTGAGGTATATCTGGAAAAAGCATTTGATAATACAGGTTTACGTCCTGAAAGCAGATTGTCAGTCGCCAAGCAGCTCGGCGAAACCAGCTTGATGTTTCTCGTGCATCCAACGTTGACAGAAGACGAGATTAAGCAAACAGTACAAGCGATTGATAGCGTATTTGCGAATATACATAACCAATAAGATATCAGTTATTGAGTTAAGTTAAATTTAGTTACATTAATGCAAATTGATGTTTGATCCATAGTATTTATAAACCATTGGCATTTATAATAAACCCTTTATAACCGAAGAGTATTTGATCATGTACAAGAAGCTAAGTATTTTATTGGGTTTTGGTGTCTTATCATCAATGTCGATGTTGGCATCTGCACAAAACTTGTATATGAACGATCTAAAGCTTAAGGCAGATCTTGATTGGCTGAATACTCAAGGGGTCGCGCAGATTAGCACCAGTACTTGGCCGCTGACAGCTAATGAGGTTAAACGCGCTTTAAATACGGCTAATGCCCAGACGCCAGCGCAGCAGCAGATCCTGCAGTCGGTACAAACGCGATTGAATCAGAACCGTAACTCAGTAGTAAAAGGCTCGGCAGCACTGCATATACAAACCGATAGAGATCAGATACCACAAAAATTTGCTGATGATCAACTTGCGGGTCAACAAGCAAGCGTTGGCGTGTCGCTTAGCGAAGCGGAGTGGGAATTTAATCTACAAGCTAATTTAAAAAACGACAAACTTATCGATGACAGCTCAGATGTTAGCTTTGAGGGCTCGTACCTTGCTGGTACTGCTGCTAATCAGTGGTTGATAGCGGGTAAAATTCCGACGTGGTGGGGACCTGGGCATGATGGTAGCCTTATTCGAGGCGATGCAAGTTTGCCGGTTGCAGGTTTTACTATGCAGCGTGATCAGCAAACTGCGCCGACATCCCCATATTTATCGTGGGTCGGACCTTGGCAGTATCAGCTATTTGCCGGTCAGCTAGAGGATTATGAAGCGATTCCTGATGCTAAGCTATTTGGTGCAAGGCTGACAGCTAGTCCTTGGGAATGGTTAGAAGTCGGTGCTTCACGTACCTTTATGTGGGGCGGTGAAGGTCGTCCACAGAGTTTTGGCTCCTTTACTGATGCGCTCTTAGGAACTAGAGATAATGGTGGTAACGAAAGAGGGGATCCGGCCAATCAGTTGGGCGGTTTTGATGGGCGCTTAAGTTTAGCGCCATTAGTCAATGTGCCTGCTGGCGTTTATGCGCAATATATTGGTGAAGATGAAGCAGGCGGCTTACCGGCTAAAAACATGTATTTAGCCGGTGTTGATTATGCGTCTGCTGCTTACGGCAAACCTTATCAGCTGTATGCGGAGTATACAGATACCCGCACAAGCGGTGAGGTAAGAGGTATCTCTTATGACCATAGTATTTATACCGACGGCTATTATCAGCAAGGCTTCCCATTAGGCTATGCGCTAGGCGGTGATGCGGAGAGTATCGCACTTGGTGGCCGCTTATGGCTTGATAACCGTAATTTTATTAACGCAAAATTACAGCATGCTAAGGTGAATCAAGCCGATGAAGCCATTAATCAAGCATTCCCAACGACTGATAAGCTGACTGGTATCGATGTGGCTTGGGAGCATCAATACAACCCCAAAGCGCTTATTTCTAGCCGAATTTGGGCCGTAGATTCAGATATCCAGTCGACTGATGTCGGCGTAGGTGTAGGTATTGAGCTACAGACTTATTAAGTTCAAGTTGAATGTATTTAAATAGGAGTCGTTACTAATGTAACCACTCCTATTTTTTTGTCAAAAATTTCGGTGTAATGGACATTATTCATGCTGGTGTAGGGTCTAACGCCATATACTGTCTATATTTGCAAGGAATCAACGCCATGAATCAAAAAACTACCCTTTTTGTCGTGATAAACACATCAAAAAGAATGGACGCAAGCTAGGCAAACAACAGTATCAATGTCTAGCTTGCAGACGGCAGTTTTTAGGTGGCAAAAGACTCAATAACCAGACCCTTTGGACTGAATATACCCAAGGAAAACAGACCTACAAACAACTGGCTGATAAGTACCACTGTAGTCTTAAAACCATTCAAAGACGCTTAGACACCGTCAGTATTGACTATCAAGTTAAGCGACCGAATACTGCTAACATCATCATGGACACCACTTACTTCGGTCGTAAGTTTGGTTTAATGGTTTTTATGGACAATACCACTAAAGCCGTTCTTTACTACGCGATAGTCAGTCATGAAACCAACAGTGCCTACAAACAAGGAATTGATCATCTAGCATCGTTAGGCGTTGATATACAAAGCATCACCTGTGATAGCAGACGAGGGCTTAGAACGTTATTTACTTGTACCCCTTGCCAGATGTGCCAGTTTCATCAGGTGCAAATAGTAACTCGCTATCTCACTCGTCGACCTAAGAACATCGCAAGTATTGAGCTTAGACGGCTCACTTTAAACTTAACACAGCTTAATAAAGCTGACTTCATAGAGCACTTAGATTATTGGTTGTTAACTCATGAAGACTATCTGAGTGAGCGTAGTACCAATGAAGATACGGGTAGAAGTTGGTACACGCATAAGCGTCTTAGAAGTGCTTATCGTAGTCTCAGAACCAATAGCGATTGGCTATTCACTTATCAAGAATATGAGCACTTAGACATACCAAATACCACCAATTCTCTTGAAGGTTTATTCAGTGAGTTAAAGCGACAATTGCATAGTCATCACGGTCTAAGTGAGCAGCGTAAGTTGCGGTTTATTAAAGACTTTTTAGGGTCAAAGTCTCTCAAATAGCATGAATTATGTCCATTAGCGACTACCTTCTACTTTTTAGTATGAATTTTGTCCATTACACCAAAATTTCATTATTTCCTAGGGCTTATTTTCTATTTTGAGAATAAATATAAAATAGTTTTCTATCATATAAAAGAAATTTTTCGGAGGATAAGAACATATTGTCTAGAAAAATGATTGAGTATTACTGCTAACCAATCCTACCAATTGCCCTTTCATCAGCTCTAACACTGCTACAAAGCTAACCACTACGCCAGTTTTATATAACGCGCTATCTAACGAGCTACCTAGCTATTTATCTGATAGCTGATCGTATAACTACCATCAGATAATGGCTCTACGCTATTTTTTATATAACCCTCTTAGCCAATGTAAGTAATAAATAAGTTTTGTTGCTAAATGTTGTTGGATAGTATATAAATATATAAGTGTACGTGAATATTTAAATTCTATTAAGTGTATATATCGTTAATCTGTTGATAAATGTTCACTATGTTATGACTCGTATTATCACTAAGACGTTTTTTACTTGTAATGTAGTTATATAATGAGTTTGTCATAGCCCTACATTATGAAAATTACGGTATCGCTAATAGCTGTTACTGATAGCCACAGTTTACAAGGAATTTACTATGGGCGGATATTCATCTCAATTATCGACGATAGCGTGCTTAGTGCTCCTCACTGTCACATCTGGTTGTAGCAGTATTAATTCTGGACTACAAGCGGGCAACTTACCGCCCAGTGGTGCCTTTGTCGCAGAAAATGGCATTACCTTCAATGTTCAACCATTAGACGTAACGACCTTACCAGCTAAGCAAGCCCCAGTACTCGACAATGAGCTATATAACTTGGTCAAAGCTTCAAGACCAATAGGTTATCGTATTGAAGCGGGAGACGTAATGAGTATAGTGCTCACTGACTATCCAAATATCAGTGCATCAACATCAAGTATTACTGTTGATCAGCAAGGCTTTATTCAGTTTCCATTGATAGGCCGCCTGAAGGCGAGTGGCATGAGTGTGCCGCAGTTCACTGCAGTATTACAAGCTAGGTTGCAACGCTATCTCAAATACTCAGACCCGCAAGTCAGAGTCATCAACTATCTTGGTAGCAAATTCTTTATCGACGGAGAAGTTACTAAGTCTGGCGAATTTCCTATTACCGATGCACCGGTCACCTTATACGGCGCTTTGTCCATGGCAGGCGGTACTACTATGACAGGCGATTCAAATAATATTGTATTAAATCGCCGAGGTAAAAATTATAACTTAGGGTTGCAGTCATTAAGGCAGATGGGGCTATCTGCCAACCAAATTTATGTACAAGATGGCGATTCCATTCATGTCAATAGTCAAAGCCGTAATAAAGTTTATGTCTTGGGAGAGTTTGGTCGAATCGAACCAGTCGCTATCCCTGAGCAGGGACTTAGCTTAGCGCATGTACTGGGTGAATCAAGTGGTTTAAATGCGAACACAGCCAATGCTGCCAAAGTATATATTGTCCGTGATAACTCAAAGTATAACTATACCAATATCTATTATGCCGATATGCAGACTATTACCGGCTTAGCATTGGCAAATCGCTTTGAGATGCAAGCCAATGACATTCTTTACGTTGATCCTACGGGTCTAACTCGTTGGAACCGTGTGATCAGTGCTCTTTTACCATCAACTTCTGCAATCAGATCAATCTCAGACTTTTAAACGATAACAGTTATGGCGTTTGATAATATCGTCACAAGCCTTGAATAATGGACAAAAAAATAAGCTGACTGACTAACACTAATTGATGAAGACATAGTTATGGATAACAATGTTATGGATAACCATTCAAAAGATTTATCTAGACACAATACTGACAAAGATAATGATCTACTGGGTCTGCTTTTAGTATTACTACGCGGCTGGAAAATCATTGCTCTGTTTGCAATTTTGGGTTTAATAATAGGGGTGTTATATGTTCGCTACGAAAAACCCACCTTTAAATCAGATGGACTGATTCAAATTGATGAAACTTCCCAAAACTTATCAGGTCTAGGGTCGAATATAGCAGAGCTATTGCCACCTGATGATAGTTCAATGCAAGCGCAGATTAAGCTAATAAGATCCCGCATGGTCTTAGAGCCAGTGGTGGATTTGCTTCATTTAGATATTAGGTTGAATGATCCGGCAGTTAGTAAGATAGATAGAATAAAAAACAACCAAACGAACGTGCAAATGAATACTGCTGATGGCGTTGTACTCGAGACTAGTGATGGTCGAGTACAAGTGAGTCAGTTTAATGTGTCAGAAGACTATTTAGATAAAGCCTTTACTTTATTAAAAACTAACACAGGCTTTGTTTTGAGTAGTGGCAGTGAGCAATTTAAGGGACAGTTGAACAAAGCTCATCGTTTCACAGGTAAGAGCGGTCTCATTGAAATTATAGTTAACGAGCTACCTACTGGTAAACATCCTATCGATATTACCAAGCAATCACTGCAAATCACCACGGACTCTATCAATAGTGCCTTATCAGTAGTGGAAGAAGGCACTAAGACCGGTATTATCGAACTGTCTTTGTCAGGTCTAAACCAAAAGCAAGTCAGCCTGATATTAGAACATATTGTACTGTCTTATAGTGCACAGAACCAAGCACGTAGCTCGGAACAAACTATCAAGACTATTGAGTTTATGAAAAAACAAATCCCAGCCTTAAAACAAAAACTCAAAGAATCAGAAGCGATATTTAATAAATTTCGTGAGAATTCTGGCACTATTGATGTAGCACAAGAAGCGTCAATATTGCTTAGTGAAAATGCTGGACTTGATACACAAATTAGTGAGCTTAAGCTAAAAAGAGCAGATCTAACTACTTACTATACCAATGATCATCCGTTGGTCATTCAGATAAACGAACAACTTAGCGTATTGAATGCTAGAAAGCAGCAAATCGACGATACCATTAGTGCGCTACCAGAAGTACAGAGAGAGTTTTTGACACTCTCTGAGGATGTAAATATCGATAGAGAGATTTATCTCACGATCCTTAAAAACTACGAGCAGCTAAAAATTGTCAAAGCAGGTGAGGTCAGCGCCGCCCGTATCATTGACTTGCCTATCAATACCAATAGAGTCATCACCCCTAAAAAACAATTAATAATGACGTTAGCCACCCTAGCAGGTGCTCTGCTAGGTGCTCTATTAGTATTCATTATGCAGATGCTTAGGAATGTCGTTAAAGACCCTGAACGTATTGAGTCTAAGACAGGAGTGCCAGTCATCGCCACAATTCCACGCTCTGCGGTATTATCACGATTAAGTACTAACAAAAAAGCAGCCCCTCGTATGCTGGCTCATGTTGATAATAGTAGCTTGAGTTATGAAGCGATCAAAAGCCTTCGAACCAGACTTATATTAAGTATGCCAACGGTGATTTCAGATAGCCAAAAGGCAAAAGTACTTTTGTTAACTGGGGAAAGCCCGGACGTTGGCAAGTCGTTTATCTCTGCTAACTTGGCAGAAGTCTTTGCTCAGCTGAACAAAAAAGTTTTGATCATAGATGCCGATATGCGTATGGGTGAGCTGCACAAGATTTTTGGCATGAGTCAATATGATGGCTTAGCAGATTATCTGTTGCTAGACGATAGCAGTTTGCAACTTAACCAACGTAACAAGAGCGCCGCTGCTCAAATAGTGAATGATGTTTCTGATTTTAGTATAGAGAACTTTATTTATCCTAGTGGTATAGAGCATATTGACTTTATGCCACGCGGAAAGCATCCAAGTGATCCTGAATCGCTACTAATCAGCGAAAAGTTTGATGCTTTGTTAATGGAATTAAAGTCTCAGTACGACTATATTATCATCGACTCACCACCATTATTGGCCGCTTCAGATGCAATGGTGTTAGCTCAGCATGCAGACAAAGTACTCATGGTAACCAGATACGATGATTCAATGGAAAAACAGTTAATCTATGCCGTTAAGCAAATGCATGAATCTGATATCCAAGTAGATGGCATTATTCTCAACGATGTCAGGCAAGGTCTGATGAGTAAATATAGCTATAATCATCGCTATGCCTATGCCGACAGTCGCTAATATGGTGTTGCTACTGTTGCATTTTCAATCAAGCTGGTTAATCAGGTTCTTCAGAAACGGTCAGGTGGTAGAACTCTATGATAAATATAAATAAGCTAAAAATAGCAGTGATTGGTTTGGGGTATGTCGGACTTCCTCTAGCAGTTGAGTTCGGCAAGCAGCATTCAGTGGTAGGTTTTGACATTAATGCTAGCCGCATTGCTGCATTAATGGCAGGCACAGACCATACCTTGGAGGTTAGTGATGAAGAGCTAGCTGTAGCGATACATTTACGCTATAGCTCAGATATCCAAACGCTCAAAGACTGTAATTTCTTTATTGTAACTGTGCCGACACCTATCGATAGCTCAAAGCAACCTGACTTGACGCCACTAATCACGGCCTCAAAGGCAATAGGTTCATTACTAAAGAAAGATGACATTGTGGTCTATGAGTCTACAGTCTATCCTGGCGCGACCGAAGAAGTTTGTGTGCCATTACTAGAAGAAGTATCTGGGTTAATCCTTAACCAAGACTTTTATGCAGGCTATAGTCCTGAGCGTATCAATCCGGGTGACAAAGAGCACCGCGTAACTAATATTTTAAAAGTAACGGCTGGATCGACACCTGAAGTTGCTGATTTTATTGATGAAGTTTATAACTTAATCATTACCGCGGGTACGCATAAAGCACCAAGTATTAGGGTCGCAGAAGCAGCCAAGGTCATCGAGAATACCCAAAGAGATGTCAATATTGCCCTGATCAATGAGCTAGCGGTAATCTTTAATAAAATGGGAATAGATACCGAAGCGGTGCTCAAGGCAGCGGGAACCAAATGGAACTTTTTACCGTTTCGTCCCGGACTTGTCGGTGGTCACTGTATTGGGGTTGATCCTTATTATCTGACTCATAAGGCGCAAGCTATCGGCCATAATCCTGAGATTATATTGGCAGGTCGGCGTTTGAATGACAGTATGGGTGAGTATGTTGTCACACAGTTGGTCAAAACCATGATCAAAAAGCGCATACAAATTGAAGGTGCTAAAGTTTTGGTTTTAGGACTCAGTTTTAAAGAAAACTGCCCAGATGTGCGCAATACTAAAGTGATCGATATTGTACATGAGCTACAAAAGTACAACGTCGAGATTGACGTTCATGACCCTTGGATAAATGCTAACGAAGCTAATCGGGAATACAGTATTACTCCTATCGCTCAACCTGTATTAAATCAATATGACGGTATTATTTTAGCGGTCGCTCATGAGCAGTTTATCAAGATGGGCATAGAGAAAATAAGAGCGTTAGGTAAAGACAATCATGTTCTCTATGATCTAAAGTATTTGTTTACTAAAGAAGATACCGACATACGCCTTTAAGCGTCCAGAGCAATCAAAGGGATTTGGGAGACATTTACTATGAAAGTAACCGCCTATCAACAAGTTACAGAAGCATTAGTTAATGAGCCAAAGGTCTGGCTCATCACAGGGGTTGCAGGATTTATAGGTTCGAATCTACTGGAGAATCTGTTATTACTGAATCAAAAAGTCGTGGGTTTAGATAATTTTGCCACGGGATTTCAACACAATTTAGATGAAGTTCAATCGGTGGTAACTGCTGAGCAATGGCAACGTTTCAACTTCATGGAAGGTGATATACGCAATTTAGCAGACTGCCAAAGCGCTTGCGCAGATGTTGATTATATTCTCCATCAAGCGGGACTAGGTTCAGTACCACGCTCTATCGCAGATCCTATTAATACTAACGAAACCAACATCTCAGGTTTTTTAAACATGCTGGTCGCCGCTCGCGATGCGAAGGTGGCAAGCTTTACCTATGCCGCTAGTAGCTCGACTTATGGTGATCATCCTGCATTACCAAAGGTTGAAGAAGCCATTGGTAAGCCTTTATCACCCTATGCTGTGACCAAATACGTCAATGAGCTATATGCCGAAGTTTTTGCTCGTACTTATGGTTTTCATACTATTGGTCTGCGTTACTTTAATATCTTTGGTAAGCGCCAGACTCCAGACGGTGCTTATGCGGCGGTGATACCTAAATGGACAGCAGCCATGATCCAAGGCGATGATGTTTATATCAATGGCGATGGTGACACCAGCCGAGATTTTAATTTTATTGAAAACGCGGTACAAGCCAATATCTTGGCAGCAACTGCCGATGATGATGCCAAAAACCAAGTCTATAATGTCGCTGTCGGTGGTCGTACCACGCTCAACACTTTATTTGCAGCACTAAAAGATAACTTAAGCATTAATGGCGTAGATTATAGCCAAGCGCCTATTTATCGTGACTTTAGAGAAGGCGATGTGCGCCACAGTCAGGCTGATATCAGTAAGATCCAAAGTGCATTGGGTTATGATCCGCAGTTTGATGTTGTTCAAGGCATAAAAAAAGCGATGCCTTGGTATGTTACTTTTTTACAAAATAGCTTGCATGGTTGATAGTAAATAAAATAGAGACGTTACGTTATGATGCAGGACTGGTATAAATGTTTCTGGCGTGCTGTGCCTAAGCTGACAGAGGCTGCAAAAAATTGATCCCAGTCCCGCTGTATCTTTTTATATTGAACTTAATATAGTTGAATAAGTTATGTTAAAAGTAATCAAACAGCTCTTTGTTCTGCTGACCGATAAACAGTTAAAACAGTTTTATCTATTGCAAGTGCTGGTTGTTATTATGGCGTTTACTGAGCTATTAGGGATTGCTTCTATAGCCCCTTTTATGGCTTTAGTTGGTGATATTAGCATACTAGAGACCAATGGCATTTTTGCGCAGTTGTATCAGATGTCTGGTCTGAATAATCCTATGGACTTTTTATTCTATAGTGGTGTGATCGTTCTAGTCATGTTGACATTTTCTACTGTCATCTCTATGTTTACAACTTGGAGACTATCAATTTTTGGCGCGCGCATCGGTACTGAGATTGCGGATCGTCTCTATAGCTACTATATGCAGCAAAGCTGGCAGTTCCATGCCAGCGGTAGTAGTGCACAGCTTACTAAGCAAGTATCCACTGAAGCGGCACGCATCAGTAATGACATCATACAACCGTTAATGCAAATGAATTCAAAGCTAGTCTTAGCACTATTTATATCTATTAGTATCGTGATTTATGATCCGGTTATCGCGATATTGGGATTATTCATATTTTCGTTAGCATACTTCGTACTATATAGATTGGTGCGACAAAAATTAGAAAGTAATGGTCAACAGCTGTCTGAAGTGTCGACCCGACGTTTTAGACTCATGAACGAAGGGTTTGGCGGTATTAAAGACGTCTTACTGCTAAACCGTAGCCATGATTTTATCACTCGATTTCATGATAGCGGTAAAGTCTTTGCTCGTGCTCAAGGAACCAATATAGCTATTAGCCAAGTACCACGATACTTTATAGAGCTTATAGCCTTTGGTGCGCTGATTTCATTAGTATTGGTATTAATTAAGGTACATTCTGGTAATTTAGGGGAAGTCTTACCAATCTTAGCCGTTTATGCTCTAGCGGCATTTAAGTTGTTGCCAGCTCTACAACAAATATATTCTAGTCTATCTCAGATTAAAGGTAATACTGCTGCGTTTGAAGCAGTCAAAGATGACTTACAGCGCTCATTTGAAAATCAAAAGGCGATTACTAAAGCTTCGATGCCTACAGCGATAAGTCTTAATAAGAGTATTGCGCTAAATGATATAGAGTTTAGTTATCCTAATAAAGATAGAGCAGCCGTGGACGGTGTCAGTATGAGTATTCCTGTCAATAGCGTTATTGGTTTGGTTGGTTCATCTGGCTCTGGCAAATCAACTTTGATAGATTTATTGCTTGGTTTGCTGACCCCGCAACAGGGCAATATATATGTCGATGACATTCGCATCACTGCAGATAATAAACGAGCCTGGCAAGATCTATTGGGATTTGTCCCACAAAGTATTTTTCTGAGTGAAGGAAGCATCGCTGAAAATATTGCCTTTGGTATTCCGGCGAAAGACATCAGCCTAAAACAAGTCAATAAAGCGTTAAATTTAGCTAATTTGACAGAATTGGTTGAGCAACTGCCAGACGGTGTCAATACTAAAGTAGGCGAGCGCGGTGTACAGCTCTCAGGTGGTCAGCGGCAACGTATTGGTATTGCGCGCGCACTCTATCATGAAGCAGAGGTGTTGGTATTCGACGAAGCAACCAGTGCATTAGATGGTATTACTGAAAAGATAGTCATGGACGCTATCCATGAGTTCAGTGGTCAAAAGACCATTATTATGATTGCGCACCGTCTAAAAACGGTAGAGAAGTGTGATCTTATCTACTTTATGGAGCACGGTAAAATAATTGATCATGGGACCTATCAGGAACTTGTGGTACGTAATGTCAAGTTCAAAGAAATGGCTAAATACGCTTAGCGTTACTGACGGGAGCTCTGATATGTACTTAAGTTTGATTATCCCGTTTTTCAATTCAGCACATAAATGCAAGAGACTTCTTAAACGTGTAACAGCAATAACGTCGAGCGATCCCGATCTCGAGGTTATTTTAGTTGATGACGGCTCAACTGACGACACTGATCGTTTACTTACAGATTTTAGAGATAGCTTGCCACAGGCTAATATAATCGCAATAAAACAAAAAAATAAGGGTCCTGGTGGTGCTAGGAACACGGGGTTGAAGCTCGCAAAAGGTGAATATGTTTGGTTCGTCGACTCTGATGATGACATAACGACTGAGGCATTGGCATTCATAAAGCAGAACTGCGATCATCAGTATGATTTTATCGATTTCAATGTTATAAGCTCAGACAGTATTCCTATCAATAGAATGGGCGTGGTGGCAGGCAGCTATAGAGATAGACAAGAAGTTCCTCATATACTTTTTAGTAGGTTTATGTCTCAAACATGCAAAGCTTTTAGGCGAAATTTTTTAATCGAAAACCAGGTTTATTATCCTGAATACTGCTATTACGAAGACATCCCATTGGCATTTACCCTCCCGCTCCTCGTCACGAATTTTTTAAAGTTGAGTAAAAAGCAGCGTAGTAAGTCATCAGAAATATCATAATGAGAAAATAAAATGAATAATATATATATATTTTGGACTGGAGATAATGCCATTCCAGAAGTTAGACTAAAGTCAATAGAAGCCATGAAGACTAACAGTCAATCAGATGTTGTCTTCGTGAATAATGAAAACTTACATCAATATATTGATTCTAATGATATTCATCCTGCTTATGAGTATTTAAATCTGGCTCATAAAGCTGATTATTTACGTTGCTATTTTATGCATAATTATGGCGGTGGTTACTGTGATATCAAGCAAATAAATGCTTCTTGGATACCAAGCTTCGAGTTATTAGATAGCAGGAATGAACTGCTATGTATAGGGTATCAGGAGGTTAATAGATGGGGAGTAGCAAATATCCATCACTCAGCACTGCTATTAAATCAATCTGTCTTTAATAAAGCTAAAGCTAAAGCTATGTATAGGTTTTATCAATTAAATTACAAAAGTTTGATCGGTAATGGTGCTTTTATATTCAAGCCAAAGTCTGACTTGACTCAAGAGTGGTGGAATAAATTAAATACCCGTCTAGATGAGTTGCTACCAGCATTAAAGTTTAATCCTGCAAAATATCCAAAAGAACGTGGAGGACATAAATATGATGGTGTTATTTCAAACTACCCTGTGCCTTGGAGTTATATTTTAGGTGATATACTACAGCCTTTGTCATTTAAGCATAGAACAGTTATTTCAAGAACTCTACCGCCCCCGAAATTTACAGATTATCAGTAAGCAGAGATAACGCCGCAATATTAGACGATATTTCTATGTATTGCTATTACAATAAAAAAGTATTGCACTGTTCAATAAAAATATATATATCGTATTAATAGCTTATATAGCTATCTAATACCTACAGAATTAATTGGATTGAAAAATGTTACATATATATATTATTTCATTAGAAAGAGATACAGAGAAACGTAAAGTTATCAAGGAGACCTTACAAGGTTTTAATCTTAACTTTAGTTTTATAAACGCAATTGATGGTATTTCCCTGCCGGAAAGCCAGATAAATTTGATCAGAGAGAGAAGTGTCGGTGCAGTCGCTAGTAGAGGTTTTCCTGCCACAGCGGGTGAAATTGGATGTACTTTAAGTCATGTTAAAGCTTATCATCAAATTTTAGAGGACAACCAAATCTGGGTTTGTATCTTGGAAGATGACGTAATACTAGATGAAAGATTTAAGGTCTTTATTAAAACTTTTCAAAGTACTAATATGAATTCAAAAGACCTGTATTTAATGGGTGGCCAATACGGTTTGGGGATTAAATATATTATTAAGAGTAATAGAAATATTAATTATATAGGGGGCAGCATTTCATAAGACTATTAGGAGCCAGTATCTAGTTCAAAGAACTTGTTGTTATCTTATCAGTTCAGCTATGGCGAAGAAATTATTAAGACTATCGCAAGAAAGCTTTATACTTGCTGATGATTGGGGCTACCTATCAGAGAATAAGTATATTAATCGAATATACTTGGCTGATTTTGTTGAGCATCCAACAGACTTGTCTGCAAGTAATTTGCAACAAGGTAGAGAAGAGGCGACATTAAGAAATCCATCAAAAAAAATTGGCTACATGAATAAATTACAAAACACTCTAAAATGCCATATTAGGTATCAAATATTGACAGCCTATAAGTATATAGAGAGAAAAGACAGAGTGTAGAAAACTGTTTATGTATAGATAAGTAAAAATATTAGTTGTTTACTATATGATAGGTTTACTATCAAGAATTACGATAACCAACATTGACCTTCGATTGAAATGTCAAATAGCTATCAATTTAAACCTCATATTTGAGGATTTTAACAATATGTTTTCTATAGTCATACCTTTATATAATAAAGAGCTCAGTGTTGGAAATACAATACACTCAGTTCTTAATCAACGCTTTCAAGACTTTGAAGTCTTAGTGGTTAACGATGGTTCGACGGATAATAGCGCCAATGCGGTTGAAAAAATCAATGATGCTAGAATACGTCTAATCACTCAAACCAATCTAGGGGTTTCTGCTGCGCGTAATCGTGGCATCACAGAAGCTAAGTTTGAATGGATTGCTTTTTTGGATAGTGATGATTTATGGCTTGAAAATCATTTGGAAGAAGTCGCGAATATGATCACGGCTTTTCCAGCTGAAAAGTTTTTTACCACATCGTTTATATACTCAGATGATAGGAAGTTGTTTAAGCACAACCGTAATAGCACTATATTTAAGGTTGAGAGCTACTTCAAAGAATCAGTTAAGGAAATACTACTTTGTGCAGATACAGTTGTCATAAATAAAGACTGTTTTAAATGTTCAGGTCTTTTTAACACACAGATGAAAAGTGGTGAAGATACAGAGCTTTGGAACAGAATGGTGCGACAGTATGGATTGGTCAAGAGTGATGTTGTCACCGCCATATATCGGGTAGAAGCAGAAAACAGAACCACGTTAAGCAAAGACCTAGAGACTACTTACGTATATAACGTGGATCTCACTCAAGTTGAGAGTACTGACGAACAGGTATATTTCAAAAAAATGATTGTGAACAGATTATACCAGTATGCGCGTGCAAAGGATTTTTATAACTTTGATAAGTTAAAAAAGAAGCACCCAACAGTAAATTATATGGCAGTTTTGAAATATTCAGTTAAGCATGTAATCAATAGAGCAGTTGAGAGAATATTTATAAAGTGAAGCTAAGTAACGTTGTTTCTTAATACACTATTTGGCTTTTATACAATATTATAGATAGCTATGTCCCCATTTTCATATTCAAGAAAAATTTTCTGCCGTATTCGAGCTTTTACCTATGAAAAATGATTTAGATGTATGCATATACTCGCCTAGTGAAAAAATCTGGGGTGGCGGTCAGATTTATATAGAGAATTTATGCCGCTATATGAATGAGCAGGATGTCGCTACCGTAATCGCAACCTCAGAACCTGATACGTTCTCTTGTCCCACAATAGCGATGGATTCAGTTGCTTCAAAAGCTAAGCGACTCTCTAGCTCATTAAGTCTGGCTAAAACCCTTAAGCGTTTTAACATCAAATTTATCGTCCTTAATGACTTGTCTTCACTATGGTTAGCGCCAATCTTTAGATTACAAGGGTTTAAAGTGATTTCTCTTTTACATTTATATTTGCAGAAAAAGAATGCGGCTGGACTGGGGCATAGTGATGCGGAATACAATTTATTAAGGTTTTCAAGCCGTTTTTGCGACAAAGTATTTAGCGTGAACAAAGAGAAAATACAAGCATTTCCAGTTGAAGTAGAGGTTTTTTACTGTACGCTTTTTGACGGGGTTTTTGACACGCTTTTTGACTAAACCCTGCAACGTGCTACATTAAGCGGATAACTCTGTCAGCCTATTTAAAATGCAAGACCATTTAAAACGTACTCTATTTAAAATGTCATCTATTTAAAATAACAATGAAATAAGGAATCATCATGCAAGCGGTTTTTTTAGACAAAGGTACTTTTTCTGATAATGTCGACTTGCCAGCACCCGTTGGCGTTACCGACTATATTACTTACGACGATACGCCTGAAGAGCTGATTATTGAGCGCTGTCAAAATGCCGACATTATTTTTACCAATAAAGTCCAAATCAGCGCTGACAGCATCGCCAATTTGCCCAAGCTTAAGCTTATCCAGCTAACTGCTACTGGCATGAATAATGTCGATCAAGATGCCTGCGCTAAGCACGATATTGCGCTATATAACGTCGCGGGTTACGCGGTCAAAAGCGTGCCCGAGCATACCTTTATGCTGATGCTAACTGCCATGCGTGCTGGCATCCATTATCATGAAAAAGTTGCTGACGGCACGTGGGCAAACAATGGTAATTTCTGCTTGCTCGATATTCCACTGATAGATTTGGAAGATAAGACACTGGGGATTATTGGTGTTGGCACTATTGGTAAACGCGTCACCGACATCGCCCGCGCTTTTGGGATGACGGTATTGTGGGCAGAGCATCAAGGGCGTACGCCGCGTAATGAGGATTATACGGCGTTTGAAGACGTACTGGCGCAGTCTGATGTACTGAGCTTACATTGCCCATTAAACGAGCAAACCAAGCATCTTATTAATGCAGATACTTTAGCAAAAATGGCTAAACAGCCGCTGATTGTGAATGTCGCCCGTGGTGGTATTGTCGATAGCCAAGCGCTAACTAATGCGATTAACAACGAGCAAATTATCGGTTATGCCACCGATGTCTTTGAGCAAGAGCCGATTGTCAAAGATGACCCTTTATTGACCCTTGCTAACCATCCGCGGGTGATATTTAGTCCACATAATGCGTGGGGCAGTAAAAGCGCGCAAGAAACCTTGTGGCAAATTTTAAGCAAGCAGGTGACTGACTTTATTAATAACGGTCAATAAATTTAGTGCTTGATTAATAGCTAATCTAAGGATTCATTTAGCGATTAAAAAGCAACCAATCGTCTTTTATGTTACGGTATTTGAGCATCACGCGGTCACTCAGATAATTATTGGTGACTCGCCAAGGATAAATATCGCCTTGTTTTGGTAGCTCGTGTTGCGCGCGCTGGACATAGCCTGCCGATAGCGCACCCATGACCGTATCTGGCTGAGCATGTGCCTCGCTATGCGCAGTTTTTGCTTGCGGCACTGCCACTTGATAACGATGCTTATGCATATGGTTGAGCAGCCGCAGCACATATTGACAAGCCAAGTCGATTTTTAGTGTCCACGACGCATTGGTATAGCCAAATAGCGCCACCATATTTGGCACGCCTTCAATCATGACCGCCTTATAAGTCATGCGCGAGCCGATATCGATTGCTTGCCCATCGACATAGACTTTAGCGCCGCCAAGCATTTGCAGCTTTAGCCCCGTTGCGGTAACGATGATATCAGCCTCAAGGTGTTTGCCCGAGTCAAGCATGATGCCAGTTTTGGTAAAGTGGCTGATTTGATCGGTCACTACGGCAGCTCGTTTGCCATGTAACGCCATAAATAAATCACTGTCTGGCACAGCACAAAGCCGCTCATCCCAAGGATTATAAGCGGGCATAAAATGCGCAATATCAACCCCGCTGCCTTTTAATTCGGTTTTAACGCCACGTTTTAATAATGCTTTCATGACCTTGGGCGCAAACACAGCCGCTCGATAAGTCCCTTGTTGCATCAACACATTGCGCGTGCGCAGTAGCTTATAAGCTTGCGTTTTTGATAATGGTGAAAACTTACCTGCCAGCCAATCAAGCGCATAATCATCACCCGGTACACTTGCCACATAGGTCGGCGACCGTTGTAGCATGGTAACGTGCTGCGCGCACTGCTCGCTTTCTTCATCGACCATAGCGGGCAGTAGCGTCATCGCTGTCGCACCGCTGCCAATAATGACCACTTTTTTATCGTCATAATTCACATTTTGCCAATGCTGCGGATGGACAATAGCACCCTGAAAGTCCTCTTCTTTATCAAAATGAGGCCTGTAACCTTGCTCATAATCATAATAGCCTGTAGCACCGACGACAAACTTTGCCGTTAAGGCAAATACCTCACCGCTTGCAAGATTTTTTACCGTTGCCGTCCACTGCTGACTATGGCTTGACCAAGACAGCTGCTGCACCTCATGCTGATAGCGGATATGTTCAGTGATACCAAACTCGCGCGCCGTATCAGCAATATAGTTTTTAATATCACCGCCTTTTGCCAATACTCGATGGTCCAACCACGGACGAAAGCTATAGCCAAAAGTCAAGGCGTCAGAGTCTGAACGAATACCAGGATAAGTAAACAAATCCCACGTACCGCCCAAATCCGCGCGTTTTTCTAATACCACAAAGCGCTGGGTAGTTTTTTGCGGCTTTCTTTTTACTAGCTGTTTTAAGCGACTTCGGCTTTTATGCCCAAACAGCCCTTTGTGCTTTTGCTGCTGCAATCGACTGGCCATGCCGATACCGGCAATCCCAGCGCCGATGATAAGCACCTCACAATCGACGGGCGTATTCAAGGCTGCTGGCGATGATTTAGATTTAAAGCACTTTTTAATTGCCTGTTTGCCGGCAGTCATATCAAGCATAATACAATCCTTGTTTTTGCATGATGGGTTTTAATTTACATGGTGTATTTAAAATCAATCTATTTCAAAGAGACCTATTTAAAAAGGGCTTGGACTTTCCCAATCCATCCAAGCGCCAAGTGTGGGATGTTTTAGGCGTAGCTGCTGGGCATGTAAATTGAGCCGTGGCGCAATCGTCAAGGCGTCACCTTCAGCATAAATTGGGTCGCCAACCATCACATGTCCAACGTGCACCATATGTACACGCAGCTGATGACTGCGACCGGTAACAGGCTTTAATAGCACGCGCGTGACGGTTTGCCCGTTGCACTCTTCATGCGCCAGCACCTCATACAGCGTTAATGCATGCTTTGGCCAATTGGGATCGACGATATGACGCGGCTTGGTTGCAGGCTCATAACGTACTGGCACTGATATCTCGCCTTTGGCACCGACATGTTGCCATTGACCAAAGACACGCGCTTGATAACTTTTTTGTGGCAGCCGCTCAATAAACTGCTTACTAATATGGGTTTGCGCGGCGGCATTTTTGGCAAAGATCAGCAGCCCTGAGGTATCCATATCTAAGCGATGAATCAACTTAACCGCTGGATTGGCGCGCTCAAGTCGTGCTAATAAACTCACCTTGAGCGTTTTACCATCGACGCTTAACAGTCCGGCAGGCTTATCAACGACCCAAATATCATCATCTTCATAAACGGTAACGGCTTGCGCAAATTCTCGAAAAAACTCCGGTGGATACGCATTTTCTTCAGCATTCAGGGCTTCTATCTTTTCATCAGTGAAAGGCATAAAATTTAGCTACTTATAGTAATGGGTTATATATATTGCTAGGATTTTGATATTCATAAGCTTCGATGTCAAAGCCATTGTTAATAAAGCTATCCTTAATTTTGGATAAAGTTAACTTTGAGCAAAATGGGTGGTGAGTGCGCAGTTAAAAATAATAATAAATCAGTATTCGACCAGTATTCAAAGCGACGACTGGATTTGCGTTAAAAATGACGATAGCGGTGGCAAGTGACAGATAAAACATAACCTGTGTCGTTATGTTTCGATTTATTGTGCTAATAGTAATTGTTAAACAATTTAACCGGCCTGCGTCTGTCAACTTTGAGCAAACATGTTAATATAATGGCAGAATTTCACCCCTTCTTAACCATTCTTTAGCCATTCATCTGTTTAATATGACCCTCATATTTATATAGACGGCTGATAATAGAAATAATAAAACAAGAGAGAAAAATTATGTCAGACCTTATTGTTAACACCACCGATGCAAACTTTGACCAAGATGTTCTACAATCAGACGTGCCAGTTTTAGTAGACTTTTGGGCAACTTGGTGTGGTCCTTGTAAAGCTATTGCACCTATTTTAGAAGATTTAGCGACTGAGTACCAAGGTAAAGTTAAAATCGTTAAAGTCGACGTCGATAGTAACCCACAAGCGGCGAGCCGTTTCGGTATTCGTAACATTCCTACCCTGTTTGTCTTTAAAGACGGCGAAAAAGTCGATTCAGTGATGGGTCTACAGCCAAAAGCCGCATTAGCAGCCGTACTAGATAAGCATCTATAATCGTTTTTAGTAATTGTTTACTAAAAGGTTTTTATATAAAAGCCGACACCGAAAAAGCTATTGTCTACAGCAGATAATGGCTTTTTTGCTGCTTTTCTGAGCAAAAAACGAGATTATGCGAATTTTTTGGCAAAAATTATTGACAATGCCAGCTTGAAGCCCGTATAGTCTGCTGACAAGAGAAAACTAACCATTTTCCTAAGTGTCTTGTCGCTATTCTCCTCGTGTTTATCAACAAAAACACAATCGTCATTATAAAACACCACTACTGAACGCAATGACTAAACACAATTACTGATATTGAGTTTTTGACGCAGACTCTTATGTAGACTTCTTTATCTTTACCTCTTATGAGCGTGCCTGACTTTCTGGCAACGCGTCCATAAGCTGGCACGTAAAATCCAACCTACATAAACCCCAATGCTGTGCATATACCTTCTATCGCCCTATATCCGTTGTTTTAATCAATGTCTTGATTTGTGCTGATAATGGCATCTCTCATCTGATCAACTGCTAATGACCTATCTATGAATCTTACTGAATTAAAGAAAAAAACAATCGCTGAGCTATTGGCCATCGCTAAAGAAATGGGTCTTGATAATATGGCGCGTAGCCGTAAACAAGACATTATCTTTGCGATTTTAAAAACCCATGCCCGTAACGGTGAAGCCATTTATGGTGACGGCGTGCTTGAGGTTCTTCCTGATGGCTTTGGCTTTTTGCGCTCATCTGAAGGCTCTTATTTAGCAGGTCCTGACGATATTTATGTCAGCCCAAGTCAAATCCGTCGCTTTAGCCTCAAAACAGGCGACAGTATCGCGGGCACCATTCGTCCGCCAAAAGACTCTGAGCGTTATTTTGCGCTATTAAAGGTCGGTGAGATTAACTTTGATACGCCAGATCGCTCGCGTCATAAGCTGATTTTTGAGAACTTGACGCCACTATTCCCAACTGAGCAATTAAAGCTCGAGCTTGGTAATGGCACGACCGAAGATTTGACCGGCCGTATCATTGACCTGATTGCTCCAATTGGTAAAGGTCAGCGCTCGATTATCGTTGCACCGCCAAAAGCCGGTAAAACCATGCTGCTACAAACCATTGCGCAGTCAATTACCCGTAATAACCCCGAATGTTATTTAATCGTACTCTTGATTGATGAGCGTCCAGAAGAAGTCACCGAAATGGTACGTACGGTACGCGGTGAAGTGGTTGCTTCTACCTTTGATGAGCCGCCACAGCGTCACGTCCAAGTGGCTGAAATGGTCATCGAAAAAGCCAAGCGTTTGGTTGAGCATAAACAAGACGTGGTCATTTTACTGGATTCTATTACCCGTCTTGCCCGCGCCTATAACACCGTGATTCCATCATCAGGTAAAGTATTGACCGGTGGTCTAGACGCCAATGCTCTTGAGCGTCCAAAACGCTTCTTTGGTGCGGCGCGTAACGTTGAAGAAGGCGGCAGCTTGACCATTATTGCCAGTGCACTTATTGATACGGGTAGTAAAATGGACAGCGTTATCTTTGAAGAGTTCAAAGGAACCGGTAACCAAGAGATTACCCTTGAGCGTGATTTGGCGGAAAAACGCGTCTTCCCAGCCATTAATATCAAAAAATCAGGCACACGCCGCGAAGAGCGCCTGCTTGATGAAGATAAATTGCGTAAGGTTTGGATTTTACGTAAGCTGCTTCAACCAATGGATGGCGTCCAAGCGACTGAATTCTTGCTAGACCGTCTAAAAGAAGCCAAAACCAACGACGAGTTCTTTGAGCAAATGAAACGTAAATCACAAAACTAATTAATAGTTATTGTTTATTAAATTGATTAGATAGTGAATATGCAAACATAAAGACTGCCTTAGGGTGGTCTTTTTTGCTTTTTAAATGCTCGTTTAAAGACTTTTTCCCTATATAGTCGATTCCACTTAAAAAGAATATAGAGCTGTGGAGATAATCCTTAGAAACAGTTAGCGGACTTTCATTATAAATACAATAACTCCAAGCAAAAGCCCTACCAACGATACAGTGAAGCAACATACTTTACAGGCTATCTGCAAAGCTTAGCGTTTCTACTACGCCGCGATAGACATAAACGGGCTACTATGCAAAGTAGTACAAACATCACTAGATACTTATTGTATTTTAAACTGTATATTGTATTTTAAATTTGACGACTTAATAGGTGATAATATGAAATTTGCTAAAACTTTTGCAATGACAGCCATTACTAGTTCAGCATTAATCATGACTGGTTGTAATACAGGCCCATACGGCAACGCAAACAACACCGTAAGAGGTGCTACTGCAGGCGCTGCTGCTGGTGCTCTAATCAGAAGTAAAGGCGATAGTAAAGATATCGCACGTGGTGCATTAGCGGGTGCTGCTCTTGGTGGCGCTGGTGGTTATATCTATGACCAAACCAAATAATATATTTTAGATAGCTATCAACAGACAGTTATCAAAATAAAAAGCCTGCAATTAAATTGCAGGCTTTTTTATGTTTATTTATTAAGCAACGAAGCAATACTTTTATAATGCCTCACTATTTATAATGCCCCATTACTTATAGTGCGCCACTAAAAGTATCGCAAGATTGAATATTGCCACTCTCTAAACCACGGGTAAACCACTGAACGCGCTGTTGACTGGTACCATGAGCGAAATTATCAGGTACGACTGCCCCACCACTGGCACGCGCCAAGCGATCATCACCAATTTGACTGGCGGCATTGATGGCTTCATCGATATCACCGGCTTCTAAAAACTGCGCGCGCTCTTGATTAAGCTGTGCCCAAACGCCCGCAAAACAATCCGCCTGTAGTTCTTGTAATACCGACAGCTTATTGGCCTGTGCGCGCGTAACTTGACGACCGGCTTCATTTACTTGTTGGGTAATACCGAGCAAGGTCTGTACATGATGACCAACCTCATGAGATATCACATACGCTTGGGCAAAGTCACCGGCTTTACCTTGGTTTTCGCTATCACCTGAGCCTTGCTCATCGCCTGTAATGCCTAAGTTTTGGCGCATCTCTAAAAAAAACGACGTATCCAAATAAACCGTTTGATCACCCGGGCAATAAAAAGGTCCGGTTGCCGCACTGGCGCTGCCACAAGCGGAGCTGACTTGCCCATTAAATAGAATCAAGGACGGCTCTTTATAGGTACTGCCGGCCTCATTAAATATCTGATGCCAAACTTCTTCCGTATCCGCCAAAACTACTTTGACAAACCTTGTGTCACGGTCATCGCTGGTCGCAGGCTCAGTAGAGGTATTGCTGCCACCACCTGCAACCACTTGACCGGTCTGTAGTGCAGTCATTGGGTTGACCCCAAACACCAACCATAAGATACCAGCGATGATAATCCCGCCGATACCGCCACCGATCATCTTACCGCCACCACTGCTTGTGCGCACATTAGAGCTGCCGCGTCTGCCTTGCCATTTCATAAAATCTCTCCTAAAAAATACCATAGTCATCGCTATGCGTATCGTCGTTAGTCCTGTTATATAGTTATGGATATTTAATAATTTTAAGCGCAGTCCCTTGATTGCCTATTTTATTTAGCTGCTTTTCATTTTTCATTTAGCCATTAACCGTGAAAAACGAGGTCAAACAACGCTTCTTATGCTGCTATTGTTTCGTTGCTAAGACTTCTTTTCTTACTACTTTTATAGACGGTTTTTATTGATAGCTTTTACGAATACTACCGCTATTTATACCCTGCTAATATTCATCATTCAATGACTGTATTTGATGATAATTGTACTGACAATAGGCCATAAATGGGTATAAACTAGCACCTTAGTCATGAGAGAAAACCTTTTATAGGAAAACCCTTAAATCGTACTGATGTCATTGATTATACGTCGATTAATTTGGCTTGTTGTATTAAAAGTTATATTAAGTAGACCATGTAAACCCCTATTTACAATTTTATTGCTACTTAATTGTACAAGCTCTTTCCATGCAGAAAGAAATCATATAGAATGCGTGGAAGCTGAGTAGCTGCGATTAATACTAGTTGAATTCTGAGACATCTCGGATATTCAACCTTTTTTGCTGCTACTGATCATTTCATTTTCCCGGAGAAAACCTTATGAACTTAAAATTACTTGCTCTAGCTGGTATCATGACTGCAACTATGGGCCTTACTGCCTGTGACAGCAACAAAGAAAACGCTGCTGAAGATTTATCTGACGCACAAGAAGAAGTGACTGATGCTTCTGAACAGTTAGACGAAGCTGCTGCTGAAGGCGAAGCTGTTCCTGCTGACGCTGTTGAAGCTGTTGACGCTGCTGAAGCTGACATTGCTGACGCACAAGCTGCTACTGCTACTGACGAAATCGATGCTGAAGTACCTGTAGACGGTACTACTACTAGCGTTGACGTAGCTAGCGAAACTCCTGCAGTAGACGCAGCTGACGAAGTTGTAGTTGAAGAACCAGCTCAGTAATTTTTATTTTTCATAATAAAAATACTGTAGTAAAAAAAAGAGAGCCTAGGCTCTCTTTTTTTATGTCTGTTATTTAGGATTTTATCAGCGCTTCAAAGGTTAGGCAGAAAATGCATTAGACTATGGCGCTAAATAACATGGACTACCCTATCTTGTAAATCATTTGCTTGATAAATCTAAAAAGCCAATAGCATGACTTTCATCATCGCTATTGGCTCAACAGAGTAACTTATTAACAAAACCTATTAACAAAGTTTACTCATCAAATAAACGTTCATCAACCTGCTGACGAAATTTTTGACCGGTTTTAAAGGTAACCACACGGCGCGCAGACACCGCAACAGGCTCACCTGTCTTTGGATTACGACCGGGACGGCTGTTTTTATCTTTCAGCTCGAAGTTGCCAAAGCCTGAAAGCTTGACCTCTTTGCCATCAATCAAACTCTCTGACAATTCATCGAAAAAGTTCTCCACCAAACAGCGGCCTTCTTGGCGTGTCAGGTTAAGATGACTCATCAAATGCTCAATCATGTCAGATTTGGTTAAGGTGCTCACAGTACGACTCCTATGCTATGTCGTGATGTCGAATATCATGGTTTAGCGGTATGAGGATTAATGTTAGCTATTATAAAGGTTTTTTGCCGTCATTTTAATAAAGTCTGCAATAAAATCCTTTATTAATAACCACTTAACTTACTTTATGTCTAAAACTTTCTATCAGCTAATCTTTTTCATCAATAGCAAAGCGCCATAGCCTCGCTTATGAGGAGGCTATGGAGGATTTTATATTTTTAGGATTAGATATTAGCTGTCACGCAACTGAGCAGCGTGCTGTTCGGTTAGGGCTTGCACTACCTTATCGGTCGCTGTCTTTACCGCTTCATCAGATAGTGTCTGTGTTCTGTCTTGCCATATCAGCGCAAAAGCCAATGAGCGTTGACCCGCTGGCACTTTATCACCTTGATACACATCAAATAGCCACATATCTGTCAATAGCTCACCGGCTGCCGCGCGTATCGTCGCCTCTAACGTCTGTAAGCTAATATCGCTATCGACTAAGATGGCAATATCACGGCGTACTTGCGGGAATTTGCTTGGCGTGGTGATGGCATGCTGTTCACGTACAAGGGTCAATAATGGCGCAAGTGATAATTGAGCCACCCATGTAGCTGGCAAGTCTAACTGCTTGGCGGTATTAGGATGCAATTGACCCAACCAACCGACATACTGATCATCGATATAGATCTTGGCACTTTGACCCGGATGTAAGAAAGCAAGCTCACTACGCTCATAGCGGATACGCGCACTATCCACTTGCGCAGGTAATAACTGCTCAATATCATGCTTGAGATCATAGAAGTCTAACGCACGGTTTTGGTACGCTTGCTCGTCCCAAACATCGCCGACTGCGACCAATGCAATACTTGGCGTTTGTACCAACTCGCTAATACTTTGACCGACAAAACTAAGACCAGTTTCAAAGAAACGCACGCGCGGCTGCTGACGATTGAGGTTATATTGCACACAAGGCAATAAGCTTGACAGCAAAGTACGGCGCATTACCGCTAAGTCGCTAGAGATAGGATTGGCCAGTGCCAACACTTCACCTAGCGCTTTATCATCAAGCAAGGCTTCTATTTTTGCATCACTAAAGCTAAAGCTGATCGCTTCCATATAGCCATTATCGACCAATGCCAGCTTCATTTGATGCGTTAAGTCTGCGGTATCGTCATAATCCATACTGACTTGCAAATGCGGCAAGACGCTTGGAATATTGTCATAGCCATAGATACGCGCAATCTCTTCGATTAAATCCTCGCGGATACTCATATCAAAGCGATACGATGGCGGCGTGCAAATTAGGCTCTCCGCTTGCTGCTCTACTGCAAAGCCTAATTGGGTTAGGATACGTACCATGACTGCTGGCTCAATCTCAATACCAATGACATCACGTACTTTAGTGAGTGGCAAGGTAATGGGCGCGCGTGCTGGCAGGTTTTCAGTACTTTCTGCTCTTACTATTTGACCAGCTTGACCGCCAGTAACGCTAGTAATCAAATCAGTAGCACGCGCCAGTGCTAACTCTGGTAATTCAAAATCGACACCACGCTCAAAGCGTTGTGAGGCATCAGTATGCAGACCAAAACGGCGTGCACGTGCAGCGATTGCTAATGGATTAAAGAAAGCGCTTTCTAAGACGATATTGGTGGTGCTATCAGTAACGCTACTGCGTTGACCGCCCATGATACCCGCTAGCGCAAGTGCGCCTTTATCATCAGCAATCACCAATTCATCACCGGTTAAAGTAATGGTTTGCTCATTCAGTAAGATAATGGTTTCTGTAGGCTGTGCCAAACGCACAACGATATCACCAACAATGGTATCGGCATCAAACGAATGTAGCGGCTGACCCAATTCCATCAACACATAGTTTGTCACATCAACCAAAAAGTTATGCGAGCGTAATCCCGATTGGACTAGTGCATCTTGCATCCACTTTGGGGTGTCGATGCTACGATCAATATTACTGATTGATTGTAAAAGATAGCGTGGGCACGCCTCAACCGCACTGACTGTCACCGCTGGCGTTGCGCTGTTATCAGTAGCTGCTACATTGGTAGGAATCTCAGGCTGCTGCATCGGCAAATCGTTAATCACTGATATCTCGCGCGCAATACCACGTACGCTAAAGCAATCACCACGGTTTGGGGTGATAGAGATATCCAGTATCTGATTGTCTAAACCTAAATACTCACGGATATCCATACCAATCGGTGCATCAGCTGGCAATTCAAGCAGACCATCGATGCTATCGGTTAAATCAATTTCAGACGCGCCGCAAAGCATACCGTTAGAGTCGACACCGCGTAGGTTACCGTTTTTAATTTCAAAACCTGCACCATTATCAGAAGGCAAAATGGCACCAACGGTCGCAACAGGCGCTTTCATACCGACCGTTACATTGGGCGCACCGCAAACGATTTGTAACGGTTCAGATGCACCAATATTAACCTGCGTAACGCGCAGTTTATCGGCATCTGGATGCTGTTCAACGCTGATGACTTCACCGACAACCACACCACTAAAAGCACGGGCAACCGCAAAGCGATCATCAATCTCTAGCCCTGCCATGGTGAGTTGTTCGGCCAATTGCTCACTGCTATTGTTGGGATTTACCCATTGACGTAGCCACTGTTCGCTAATTTTCATAAATATCTCGGATCAGAATTTTATAATAAAGATTTTGAATTAAAGGTTGGCAAATTAACTTGTTGTATTAACAAGGAACACTTTTTATATAAACAAAGAGCGCTCTAGCCAAACTGTTTTAAGAAGCGTACGTCGTTTTGGAAAAACAAGCGCAAATCGTCGATACCGTAATATAACATCGCAAAGCGCTCAATACCCATGCCAAAAGCAAAGCCGGTGTATTTATCGCTATCAATACCGCAGTTAGTCAGCACCTGTGGATGCACCATACCGCAGCCCATGACCTCAAGCCATTTACCATTATCATCGAGGATATCGACTTCAGCAGAAGGCTCAGTAAACGGGAAAAATGACGGACGGAAACGCACGGTCAATTCTTTGGCAAAGAACGCTTCTAAAAACTCACTAATCAAGCCTTTTAGCTCAGCAAAGGTACTTGACTCAGTAACCATTAAGCCTTCTAGCTGATGGAACATCGGCGAATGGGTTTGGTCCGAGTCATTACGATAGACGCGACCTGGGCAAATAATACGAATCGGCGGCTCATTTTTTTCCATGGTGCGAATTTGCACCGGACTGGTATGCGTACGCAGTAAATAATGCGCATCAAAATAGAAGGTATCGTGCATCGCACGTGCTGGATGATGCGAGGGAATATTAAGTGCTTCAAAGTTATAGTAATCACTCTCAACTTCAGGGCCAGTAGCGACATTAAAACCCGCTTGAATGAAATACTGCTGCATACGCTGGGTAATCATCGTCACTGGATGCAAATGACCTTTTTGACCACCGCGAGCAGGCAAGGTGATATCAATGCTTTCGCTTGCAAGCTTAGCATTTAATGCCGCCACTTCTAGCTGCTGCTGCTGCGCCGTCAATGCATCTTGAATACGGCTACGGACTTGATGTAACCAGCCACCGTAAGTTTTTTTATCATCGCTGCTCAGTTTGCCCATCTGCTTTGACCAGCCAGTTAAGGGGCTCTTTTTACCCGTCAATTGCACACGCAAATCTTGTAATAAGCGGACATCATTGACTTGTAGGATTAAGGCTTCAGCGGCACTGGCAAACTCAGTCAGCTGGGCTTCAGTTAGCTCGCTCAGTTCTGAGGATAAGGTCGGTAGCGCCGACAAATCGGTGGTAGCAGCAGGGGTAGTCATAAGACGCATTCTTCCTGATTTAAACGGACTATTAATTATAGTGATAGGTAATTGTAGGGATTTGACCAAATATTGCAAACCATTTACCCATTCATTTTAATATAAGGGCGTGTGATATGAATGGCTTGAATATTTAGACAATGAAAGGTGCAACTTTATAAAAAGCATGTGGCATCTTAGCGGTGATAAAACTTTAGCGGTGATAAACTGACCATAAAATAATTTAATATAAAAAAAGCCACCGACCAGCGGTAGCTTTTATTAATATCGTACTATTAATCAATATTAGTCCTATCCATTCAAGTAATCAAAAAAGCTGAATACCTAAAGGACGGTTAATATTTAGGCCAATTCCGCTTTTGCTTTTTCAACCAAGGCGGTGAAAGTCGCTGCATCATGCATAGCGATATCAGCAAGTACGCGACGATCGATTGCAATGTTAGCTTTTTTCATGCCATTGATAAAGCGGCTATAGCTTAAGCCGTTTAAGCGTGCACCAGCATTGATACGTGCAATCCAAAGACGACGGAAAGTACGTTTTTTGTTGCGACGATCACGATAAGCATATTGACCAGCTTTGGTCACTGCCTGTACCGCTACGCGGTAAACACGTGAACGGGCACCGTAGTAGCCTTTTGCGCGCTTTAAGATTTTTTTGTGACGGCGATTTGCCTGTACACCACGTTTTACACGGGCCATAAATTACTCCAAGATATTTTTAATCATTATTAAACGAATCACGATGTCATTAATTAATAGACATCGTTATCAGATTGCAAAGTCATATGTTTTTAATTCAGTCGCTATTTATTAAACAGCGCTTAATTAAAGATAAATGACGATAGCCTTATTAGATGTATGGGCACATACGACGAACTGCTGCTTCGTCAGACTTGTCCACCATCTTAAGACCGCGCAACTGGCGAATACGCTTAGCTGATTTCTTGGTCAAGATATGGCTTTTGAATGCTTGCTTACGCTTAAAGCCGTTCGCTGTTTTTTTGAAGCGTTTAGCTGCACCGCTTCTGGTTTTCATCTTAACTTTCATGATGATTTGCCTCTTTGTCTTTGATAGAACCTGGTCGTCAAATAGTCAATAACGAATAGCGGCTGTAAAAACAGGCACTAAACCTCTATTTGCCTCGAGGTGGGAGGCGCCATTTTAACAGATCATGCGCAGTTTTGCCAAGGAAAGTTTCAGCTCGGTTTAGCGTATGTTGTTCTTTCTAATCACAAATACTATGGGGCTTATTTTAAGCGGCTAAACCTTGGTCTTTAGCCACTTAAAATCCAAGCTTCGAAATAGATACTAAGCTATATAAACTTAATAAAACTAAGGTTAGCTGAGTCTAATTTACAATTATTATTTTATCAAAATTCCGCTCAGGTATAATTGTGCTTTATTTACTGCTTTAACATATTGAATGTCAGCCTAAGCTGTGTTTAAGTAGAGTGTGAACACTGATAAAGCGCTCTCATAAACGGTAGATAGGCTAAATGACTTCATAAGCTTCTTTTTATTGATGAGTGCTTTTTATTAAAACCTATTTTTTATTATTAATTAGTTTGTATTACTAATTACTTTCTACTTATAAGACGATAGACGATGACTTTACCTGCTTGGCTTGCTGCCGTAAATTTTAATGCTGATGGCTTGATTCCTGCAATTGCACAAGATTATGTGTCAGGGCGTATTTTGATGATGGCGTGGATGAACGCCGAATCCCTACAATTAACCGCGCAAACGCAGACGGCGGTGTACTTTTCGCGTTCACGTGGCAAGTTATGGCATAAGGGCGAATCTTCTGGGCATACCCAGCGCGTGCATGATATTCGTCTAGATTGCGACGCCGATGTGATTGTCCTTAGCGTCACTCAAGCCGGTGGTATCGCTTGTCATACCGGCCGCGAGTCTTGTTTTTATCAGCGTTTGGATTTGTCAGGGCAAACACCTGAATGGCAAACAGTCGATAAAGTATTGAAAGATCCTGCAGAGATTTATCAGACAAACGCCGCTGCAAAAGCCACGCCTGAAATTAATGAAGCGCCGTCTCAAGATTTAGTGCATTCGAACACCCATCAAAATAACAACCTTGCTACCACTCATTCTATTTTGCAGCAGCTTGATAAAGTATTGGCCGAGCGCAAACAAGCGGATGCTGACAGCTCATATGTAGCAAGCTTATACGCCAAAGGTCTCAATAAAATATTAGAAAAAGTCGGTGAAGAAAGTACCGAGAGCATCATCGCTGCTAAAGACTTTGCCAATTGCGATGAAAGCACTGATAAAACCCAATATGACGAAGCGCGTCATGAGCTAATCTATGAAGTCGCTGATGTCTGGTTCCATACCTTAGTAGGTTTGGCTTGGTTCGATATCGAGTCAGAGGCGGTATTAAATGAATTAGGTCGACGCTTTGGTCTCTCAGGTATTGATGAAAAAGCGGCGCGCTAGCGCTCTTTAAGCTTAGCCATTACCCTGTTTGATTATTGTTGCTTTCACCTTTTTGTCATAACGGCAGGTTATAATAGTGTGACGTGTTACTTCGCATAAGCTGTCGATAGCTTTTGTGCACGACCACAATATTCTATACACTCAACGTATTCCTATAAAGACTGAAAACCAAGACATAAGGATAGCATTATGGGCAGTTTTTCCATTACGCATTGGCTGATTTTATTGGTGGTGGTGGTTGTCGTATTTGGCACCTCCAAACTAAGAAATGCCGGTAAAGATTTGGGCGGCGCGGTCAAAGGTTTTAAAGAAGCCGTCAAAGACGAAAATACTGAACATGCCAAAAAGCAAGTGGTGCTCGACCATGATGGCAAAGCACACCCTGAAGAGCGCCCAACAACCACTAAGGTTGATGACAAGCATAATGTATAGCATTTAGACAGTGACATCGGAACATTATGTTTGATATTGGGTTTTCTGAATTATTGCTTTTTGGCGTCATTGCCTTAATCGTCTTGGGGCCAGAAAAGCTGCCCCAAGCGGCTCGTACCGCTGGGCAATGGTATGCCAAAATTCGCCGCACGGTTTCTACCTTGCAGTCTGAAATCGAAGCGGAACTTGACTTAGCTGAGACGCGCCAGCAAATGCAAAAAGAGCTGGCCAAAATTCGCCAAACGGAAGCAGAAATGCGCCGTGAAATGGCAGAGATGCGCGGCAGTATGCAAGAGTTTTCATCCTCGCAGAATAAGCATCTAAAAGCAGCACATCAGCCTACAACCGATAAAGTGGATAACATAAACAATAAAAACGATGGTGAAAAAGGCGATAACTCGTCCGCGTTGCCAAAAGAGTTTGACTATGCCTATGACAGTGATGGGTCAGATAAAAAGTCAAAAGAGCCTGAACTTTCAGAGAATCAAGGTAATGATGACAGCGACACTCAACATATCACTACACAAACAACTCAAAGCAACATTCAAAATATCAGCACCAAACCGTGGGAAAATATGTGGTTCCGTCTGGGCGCTTATGATAAAGCAAGGCGTCTGCCGCAAGCGCCCTATTTACCCAATTATAAAGCCGATATTTTATTAAACAGCCCTGTCAACCATTTGGACAGTCCTTTACCCAAACAGGCTTCTGTTAATAAGCAGGAGAATGATTAGTGGGCTTATTTAAACGTAAAAAAAGCCGCCAAGAAAAAATAATGGATGCAGATATTAAGGCTGCAACAGAAACCCTTGATAGTAATACCGATAGTGAGAACGTCGATAACAGCAATGAGGACTCTGGCGATATCTTAAGCTCACTTGGCGATATGCCGATTACCGAGCATTTGATTGAGTTACGTCGGCATCTGATTAAGATATGCGTCGCCGTATTGGTGATATTTTTAGCCTTGGTCGGATTTTCACGCGAGCTGTATGATTTTTTATCTGACCCATTGGTTGCTCAGTTGCCCGCCAACTCGACGATGATTGCGACCGATATTACCTCTAACTTTATGGCACCGATACGCTTGACCATATTTGTCGCGGCATTTTTTGCCATGCCGTATATTTTGTATCAAATCTGGTCGTTTGTCGCACCCGGTTTATATAAAAAAGAGAAAAAAGTCGCCATTCCTGTACTGATGTCCTCGATATTTTTATTTTATACGGGCGTGGCTTTCTCTTATTTTATCGTACTCAAAGGCGTACTTAAGTTTTTTATCATGTTTGCGCCGCAGAACGTCTTGCCGATGACAGATATCGACAGTTATTTAAGTTTTGCGCTCAAATTATTCATGGTATTTGGGCTGACGTTTGAGATTCCGGTGGTCACCTTACTATTGATATTGGCCGGTGTCGTCTCCATTCAGAGCTTAGAAGATAAACGCCGTTATATTATCGTCGGCTGTTTTGCCGTTGCGGCGGTCGTTACACCGCCTGATGGCGTGTCGATGTTGATGCTCGCGATTCCGATGTGGTTATTGTTTGAGCTGGGATTATTTTTAGCAAAAATCTTAATCAAAGAAGAGCGCAGCCTTGATGCAGCAGACGATATAGAATTGAAGAAAGAATAGCTCTACTTATCAGACACTTATTGCAAAACAGCCAACGCGCTAATCTGTTAATATAACCTGCTTATTTCCACCTTTATTTTCTACTAACTTTTTTATTATTGTCCTGTGCGCTTGCAATTTTTTTGCAATCAACATCATGACCAGTCGGCCATTGTCTATGCAGTGGCTTTTTTTACCCCCGTTATTTTTGCCCCCATTCTAGTTTTTAGGTAGCTTTACTATGTCCGCATCTATGCCAGCTTATATGAGCGATCCCACCGATGAGCAGCTGAACGCGCTAAATATGGCGATGGATCACAAGTCATTTAAAGTGGTCGCTTATGCGGGCGCAGGGAAAACGACGACGCTCAAATTAATCGGTGAGCGTTTGCGTGGCCGCGGCTTATATTTAGCCTTTAACAAAGCAATTGCCAACGATGCACGGCAAAAATTCCCCGGTCACGTCGATTGTCGGACCTTTCACTCACTGGCTTATCGTCATGTACCACGTGATATCACCGCCAAATTGTCGTTGCCAAGATTTTCACCCAAACGTCTGGGTGATGATTTGGGTCTGCAACCGGTACAAGTCCGTCGGCAAATGGATGGGATGAATAAATATATTACCCTCACGCCAGCGCGCTTGTCGCGGTTTGTCAGTGATGCGGTGAGCAATTTTTGTAGTACCCACGCCAGTTATCCTGCGCCAAGGCATATTGAGTTTCCAAGCTGGCTCGATGATTCTGATGCCGAGCAACTGCGTGAAATGCTCTACCCTGCCGTTGAGCAGCGTTGGCTACAGTCGATTGATGCGCGCCATCCTGCTGGCATAGGGCATGATATTTATCTTAAATTGTGGGCATTATCGAAGCCCAGTATTCCTGCGGATTTTATCTTATTTGACGAAGCGCAAGATGCCGATCCCTTGATGATGGGGATTTTGACCCAGCAGCCACGGCAAGTGATTTATGTGGGTGACGCCCATCAGCAGATTTATGAGTGGCGCGGCGCGGTCAATGCGATGAAAAAACTGCCATTGCCGCAGACTTTATTAACCCAGTCGTTTCGTTTTGGCGAACCGATTGCTGAGATTGCCAATACCTTGCTCAAAGCCTTACAAGAAGATGTGCCATTAAAAGGCAATCCTAATAAGCAGTCTTCTACCGAAAAAGGCATGGTTCATAGTAAAAAAGATGCCATTCTTTGCCGCACCAATGCTGCTGCTATGTCGCAATTACTAACAGGCTTAAAGCTTGGTCATAGAGTTGCTCTGCAAGCAGATACCGATCGTATGCTTAAATTCTGTCAGGCAGCCGAAAATTTAAAAAACGGCAAATCGGCGTATGGCGTCCCTGAGCTGGCGTATTTTTATAATTGGGGTGACGTCCAAGAATATTCTGAAACCAATGAAGGCAGCGACCTTAAAACCTTGGTCAAATTGGTCGATGATCATGGGACTAATGTGCTCAGCCAAGCGGTCAATAGTTTATCCAGTATTGAAAATGCCGATTATGTCATCTCAACCGCGCATAAAGCCAAAGGGCTTGAGTGGGGTAAAGTACAACTTGATGATGACTTTTATTATGATGTGACAACCAATGCAGTCAAAATCAGCCCAGAAGAGCTGCGTTTGCTCTACGTTGCTTGCACGCGGGCACAGAGCAATTTAGATATTCATAATATTAAAGACTTAATATCAGGATTACAGACGGGTAAAAAGGTGGTTTTTGGTAATACTTAGTTTTCTCTTTTATCTCACACCTCATAGTCTTTGCCGACCTCAATTTATAGTCTTTGCCGACCTCAATTTACAATAATAGCTTACCAACCATGAATAACACTCCATCTTTATCTCAAGCACTACAAGAGCGCCAACACACTATTCAGCGCTTGTTTGCCAATCCCGTTCGTTTGCTTGCGCCTATGGAAGGCTTAACCGATCCATTAATGCGCCAAATCCTAACCCAAATTGCGACAGACTTGGGTCGCCCTTATGATTGGTCGGTCAGTGAATTTATTCGCGTCACTCAGCATGTATTGCCAGCGCACGTTTTTTATAAATACGTGCCAGAACTCCATCATGATGCCAAAACCGCATCCGGTACGCCGATTCATATTCAGCTACTCGGTAGCGAAGCGCAACTGATGGCAGAAAATGCCGCTTACGCTTGTGAGCTTGGTGCGCCGGCGATTGATATCAACTTTGGTTGTCCGGCTAAAACGGTCAATAGCCATCGCGGTGGTTCAGTACTACTTGATGAGCCCGAAGTGATGTATGAGATTATCAGCGCCGTACGCCAAGCGGTTCCTGCTCATCTTCCCGTATCCGCAAAAATTCGCTTGGGTTATACCGATACCAGTCGCATGGATGATATCAAAGCTGCCATTGCTGCGAGCGGCGCCGATTGGCTAACCATTCACGCACGTACCAAGACCCAAGGCTATAAGCCGCCGGCTTATTGGGATAAGATTCAGAATTTTAATACCTTAGATATTCCAGTGATTGCCAATGGCGAGATTTGGAATAGTGAGCATGCACAAAATTGTATGGCGCAGTCAGGTACTACTCATCTGATGCTTGGTCGCGGAGCCGTTACCCGTCCCGACTTGATTGCCGAAATTGATGCCGATAATAACGATACAGAAACGCTGACAGCTTTAGCATGGCAAGATTTAATTACCCATCAGATTAAGTTTTTAGAGGGCGTCGCGAAAAGCGATGTGGTTTTAGTCGGTCGTTATAAACAGTGGTTAGCGATGCTGACCAAAGGCTATAGCGAGGCTAAAATAGTATGGGATGATATCAAACGAGAAAAAAATAAAGCAGTGATTATCAAGGCGCTACAAGCAAGCGTTGCTTAAGGAATCACTGCCTTATTGATAACATACTCTATGGCTAAAAGAGCGCGTTTTACAACAGCGCGCTCAGGCTAATCGACTTACATACTGACTCGAATCGCTAAATAAAATAACATCAATGAGCAGGCCATCGATAGCGTCCAAAGAATAGAGCGAAAGGTAGCTAAATTGGTAATATAGGCCACGCAAAAACCAATACGAATCAGCACATAAAGCCAAGCGATGGTATTAATAATTAATTGCGGTACAAAAAACAGCATCGCAACCAACACTGCCGCCAAAAATATAGGCAAGGTCTCATAGCTGTTTTGCTGGGCGGCATTAGCCCGCGCCGCTGCTCCCGTCGTCCCTTGTAAAAAATCACGCGGATGGGCATTGTCAGCCAAATTAAAGCCGCCAATTGCTTTTGCCGTCAGCGCCATCATTAGGGGCAGCAAACTTGCCACCACCATTGCCCAAATACCTGACGCTGCGCTATCGGGAATCAACCCAAAGAATAGACTCATTAGTATAATCTTCCCTATGCTGCAATGACTTCAAAATCGTGAGTCACATTGACGCCGCCCTGTACTAGCATCCGACTGGCTGAGCAGTATTTTTCTGCAGACAGTTTGATTGCCTTTTCTACTTGGCTTTCTTTGACATCTTGTCCTGTCACCACAAAATGCATATGAATGTCAGTATAAACGGCTGGCACGGTTTCGGCACGCTGCGCGGTCAGCTCACAGCGTACGTCTGTCACTTCTTGGCGCGACTTTTGTAAAATTGCAACCACGTCATAGCTTGCACAGCCACCAAGCCCTAATAAAATCAGCTCCATTGGGCTGGCGCCTTTTTCTTTATCGGCATCGATTTGGACGTTATGTCCTGATGGGGATACACCCATAAAGGCTTTGTTTTCTTGCCACGTGACACTTGCTTTTGACTCTGACATTTTAAATATTCCTTGTTTTAATTGCTACGATTTTGAATGCGCATGCTTCTTAATTCACATGATTTTTAATTTGAATAGTAACAGTTTCTTATTTTTTGAAGAACTATGTCTTTTGGAAAAATAATGTCTTTTAGAAAAATAATGTCTTTTGCTAGTGTAGCATAAGCCAAAACGAGATTTATAAAGCCATATCCTTGTTTACCTTTTATAAACCGTTTCAGCGCATGTCTTTTAGAAATCACCATTTCACCCTGAATCTGATTGTTAAGTATTTATCACGATAATATTATTCAAACTTATTACTCTTATAAAATCCATCATAAAGAACTTACAAAAGTCTAATTATAACCCACTGATTTTAAAGCATTAATCTTGTGAAACATTTTATAGCAAAATACTGTTACACATTTGGGTTGTTTCTTGGTTTAATAACGGTAATGAATCTTATTTTGCCATGGTATCGATAACAGTCACCCTATAATAATTATGATTGCTGTCACTGTACCTTGTTGAAATAAGCTATTTTTAAACAATTTAAAAGGGTTTAGTCATGATAGATGCAGACGGCTTTCGCGCCAATGTCGGCATCATCTTGGCAAATACACAAGGGCAAGTTCTGTGGGCAAAACGTATTGGTCACAACGCTTGGCAGTTCCCTCAAGGCGGCATCGACCGCGGGGAGACGCCGATGGATGCGATGTATCGCGAGCTCTGGGAGGAGGTCGGCTTACATCCGCGTCATGTGGATTTACTGGCGGTCACGCAAGATTGGTTGCGCTACCGCCTGCCGAAACGCTATGTGCGTCATGGGCAGTATCCTTTGTGTATTGGGCAAAAACAAAAATGGTTTTTGCTGCGCTTAGATGAGCCGAATACTCAACATATCCGCTTTGATGAGGGTAAACCAGAATTTGACCATTGGCAATGGGTCAGCTACTGGTATCCACTCGGACAAGTGATTCATTTTAAACGTGGGGTATATCGTCGCGCCTTGCAAGAATTGGTGCGCGAACTACCGCTTAAACAAGAACTGATTATTCCAGAACAAAACAACCATTTGTTGGTGGAATAAATAGTTAGATTTATTGTTTTAGTAGTAAATACGAAAAAGCCTGTATCGAGTGATACAGGCTTTTTCGTATTTATAATTGCTAAAATTATGGTTTGATAGCAACTTTTAAGACCCCATCACGCTGATGCATAAATAAATCATATGCTTCTACAATATCGTCTAGCGCATAAGTATGTGTCACCATCTCTGATAAATCCACACGACCTGACTCAATGACATTCAGCAAACGACGCATGCGTTCCTTACCACCTGGACAAAGTGCCGTACGAATCGTATGGTCGCCAAGACCAGCAGCGAAATTCGCTATTGGAATGACTAAATCCTCAGAATAAACGCCAAGACTTGAAAAAGTTCCACCCGGTTTTAGTATCTTGATGCATTGATTAAAGGTAGCTTGCAAACCTAATGCTTCGATACTACTATCGACACCACGCCCAGCAGTGATTTTCATGATTTCATCAACCACATCAACTTCTGTGAAATTAAGCGTAATGTCCGCTCCTAATTTCTTCGCCATCGCTAGACGCTGATTGTTACCATCAACAGCGATAATCAGTGACGCACCTTTGAGCCTTGCCCCAGCAGTAGCACATAAGCCAATAGGCCCCTGTGCAAAGATAGCGACAACATCACCGATCTGAATATTAGCGTTTTCTGCCCCCTTGAAGCCTGTTGACATAATGTCAGGACACATCAGCACTTGCTCATCCGTCAATCCATCTGGCACTGGACATAGATTGGCCTGTGCATCAGGCACTAGCACATACTCTGCTTGCGTACCATCAATGTGATTACCAAAGCGCCAACCGCCGGTCGCTTTATAACCATGACAAGAGCATTTGCCATCGGCATCAAGATAGCCACCATCTTGTGAGGGGAAGCCATCTTGGCTAGCATAAGAGGTAAATGTTGGACAAATCGCGCCAGCGATGACTCGTTGCCCTTCTTTATAACCCATCACTGCACTACCTAGCTTTTCAATAATCCCTACCGGTTCATGCCCAATTGTCAATCCTTTTGCAACAGCATACTCACCTTTAAAAATATGAATATCGGTACCACAAATCGTCGTAGTGGTAATTTTTAATAAAGCATCGTTCGGGCCGACATCAGGAATTTTCTTATCAACAATTTCAATTTTACCTGGCTCAACGAATATTAATGATTTCATCATAGTCATATCGTACTCCTTGTTAAACTGACCTCTGATTAGAGGGTAGTAGGCATTATTAATGGCGCTTAAATGACCTATATATCCAGTTTATGTCATCAGAGTCACTATTAACAGGTAAATCCCTAAATATATTGGGGATTTACAATTACCTCTGCAATAAGGCTTAAATAATAACTAGAAAAGCCTAGCCATCAGTCATAGTAAAATGACCATAGATAAATTACTCATATTCTCGACTCTGTATTTGAGCACGTAAGATAGGTTCAGCATCGATAGGACTAGGAGATTGATTTAAAGTCAGAATACTTTGGGTGCGAGTACCGTATGTCGGGACGGTAGCATCCATGCTAAACAAAGCAATGGGCTCAATATAAATAGAAGATAGTGCTCGCTCAATCTGCTTAGCAACACCCGTTTCGGGTAATTTATTTTCTGGCGCTGGCGTTTTATCAGACATCACTGCAAACGCCGCTTCTTGCCAATACTCAGGAGCGCTATTTTCAGCAATCAAAGGCAGTACTTCCTGTCTTAAACGGCCACGTAACTTCTCAGTCTTAAACCACTCTTCCTCAGGCTGACCGTTTGAGAATACATGCAGCCCCGAGTGTAAAGCGGTTGGCGCATGACCACGGTTATTGACAATCACCGCTTGCGCCGCATCACCAATAATAAGATTAAAACCCGCATAATCCTGTAAGCTAATTTGCCGAGCAAAATTCATCGGGCTTACAGTACTGGTCAAGAAATCGGTGACCAACTCACCGCGCGAGCGTTCGTCATTACTTGCCTGCACACCATCTCGAAAGTTTAATACCGCCGCCCAGCGACCATTTTGCTCGTAAAAATTGCCATATTGCTCTTGATGTATACCAAGCCATGTGCCGCCACTTTGCTTATCACGCCCTGCATAAATAGGCTTATCCGCCCACTGATGGAGCGGCTCTGTCGGACGCTGCAAAAACTCATCACGATTGGACAATAAGACCAAAGGTAGCTCATCAAATAACTGCCAAGCAATGGCGACGATACACATAGTTTTCCTTTTATAAGATTATTAGGTGGTGTTTCAACATAAAAGAGGGTCGTTCAAAATAGCGTTCTGCTGGGATAAAATTTTCTCGCTTGCTGTGCGCTTCGCACTCCAGAGGCTTCACAAAATTTATCCCAGCAGCACTGTATTCTTTTTAAATTGAGTCAATTATATGGTTCTGGTTTAACATTAATTGGTGCTTAATTTTTTATCGGCAGGGTAGCTGATTTGATACGTCGATTGCACGACTTGCGCTTGTTTACTTGGCAAATCAAACTCCCAAGCGACCATGCCTTTATTATCATTCCAGTCTTTTTGGCTAATAGCTGGCGTGTGCGCCGCAGTGACTTTAATGCTGTCATCACTACTAACCGGCTCAGCGCTTAACACTTGCAAGCGCACGCTACGATTGTGCTGATTGGTAAACTGATAAGCTTGGGTGATGGTTTTGGTTTGCTGACGGTTAAATACACCCTTATCGCCTTGCTTATTTTCATCGGTCAGCTGCTTCACCAGTAAACTTGGGTCAATACCAAAACCGATACCCTGCTCTTTTAGGTTTTGATAATTATAGCGCGACTGTCCAACATAGTTATCATCGCGGTATAACTGCAATGAGCCGTCCGCCCAAGCAGGTGTCAAAAACGGCGCGGATGCATACCAATAAGCGGCGGTCTCGGCACTTGGCGTGCTACGTAGCCAAAGCTTACTGGTGCCAGATTGCTCATCAATGACCGTGCGTACGCGCCTGCCGTCACTGGGAATACTGACCCGCTGCGGCAGTCTATATTCGGTGATGCCATTTTTATTTTGACTGCTGACGCTAAAGCTCGGTAGCGGTGGCATCTCTGCAGCCCCTGCTCCACCGTAATTGTCTCTTGCAGACACGACCACTGGCGCCGCTTCCATCATTGGTTGTGCATAACGGCTTAACTTAGCCTGCTCTTCCTCATATAACGACAAGCGCTCAACTCTTGGCAACTGACTGGTCGTCGTTTGATTGGGATTAACGGTGCTTAGGATAACCGGCACATTGTTCCAGTTCTCGCCGGTTTGTTGGGCGATAATGGCGGAGGCGGTAATATTCAGCTGCTTACTGTCGGTATTTAAGCGCGCTTGATAAGTCGGCTCCCAACTGGCACCGCGCACTTGATAGTGCAGTTTAACGGTGCTTGGCGTGCGACTGGCAGTGCGTACACTGATTTGGGTCACACTATTCTGTTTCGAGGTGGTACTGCCCGCCAGCAGCTGATTGAGCGCATCTTTCGCTTGCGCTTCTCGCTGCTGTAGCTCGACTATCCTTTTATTAATACTTGCCGCTTGCGCTTCTAAATCGCGGGCATTATTCGCAAGAGTACCAGCCGTATTGATTTGCGTCACTTTAGTAAGGTTTTGCAAATAGGCTTTGGTTAAACGTGCCGCTTCTAATTCAGCGCTGATATCGGTGAGATTGTTTTTTTGGCTCTGTATTTTAGTGTCGCCTTGATATTGGCCATATTGACATTGTGCCGCTTGCTCAGCGCTCAAGGTTTCGATACTGACTTCGCCAACATTGACATTACCTAGTGCTTGAACGCTGATACTTTCTGGGTCAATAGTCGGCGATAAGCAAGAAAAAACCAGCGTCTGCTCGCCGCTACCATTAATGGGCAAGGAACGCGTCACGCTGGCTAAGCCTTGATAAATGGTAATGTTATCAATATTGCTCATCGCTGCTTGTGCATTCATAGGAACCCACAGCGCTAGGCCTGATGCTACTACGCCTAGCAAGGATAGTTTCGATAAATATGGCTGCATAAGGGTTCCTTAGAAATTGAAGCGCTTTTTTTCATCTTATCGGTTTTTGCAACGCTTTGCTATCCATTCAATTAACCATTCACTTATCACAGTATTCGCAACGGATGAATTTTGCTATTATGAGCTACATTCCATTATCAATAATATGATGCTCTTATGATGATTCACCCTCAGTATGATCCCGTAGCGCTATCTTTGGGACCAGTAGAAGTGCACTGGTATGGCTTAATGTATCTGTTGGCCTTTGCTGCCGCTTATGGTCTGGCGTGGTATCGCAGCACCAAACGCGACAATTGGACCACCGATATGGTCTCTGATTTGGTCTTTTATGGGGCGCTTGGCGTCATTTTAGGCGGTCGTATCGGCTATGTGCTGTTTTATCAATTCGGCGAGCTTTTGCAAAACCCTGCGTATCTGTTACGAGTTTGGGAAGGCGGTATGTCTTTCCACGGTGGTTTTATCGGCGTCATGCTAGGCATGTGGTTCTTTGCTCGTAAGTATAAAAAGACTGCCTTTCAAGTGTTCGATTTTATCGTGCCTTGCGTGCCGACGGGCTTATTATTCGGTCGCATCGGTAACTATATCAATGGTGAGCTATGGGGGCGCGTCTCAGACGGTGGTTACAACTGGCTGACTTATTTCCCGCAAGCCGCTGCCTTTGATATGGAGCAATTACAGAGCAATCCTGAGCTACAAGAATTGATGCTTGAGGTAAATGGACAGTATTTACTACCGCGTCATCCATCGCAGCTATACGAAGCCTTTGCTGAGGGTCTGCTACTATTTATCTTTTTATGGTGGTATTCATCAAAGCCGCGTCCACGGATGGCAGCATCCGCGGTCTTCTTATTGGGCTACGGTATCAGCCGCTTTATCATCGAGTTCTTCCGTCAGCCAGACGCTGACCAAGGCTTTATCTTATTAGGCTGGATGACCAAAGGGCAGCTCTTAAGCGCACCGATGATTATCGCAGGCTTAATCATGCTGATTTACGCTTATAAACGCGGTATTTATGATTGGGGTAAACAGTCAGCTTATTAAGCCCTATTTAGCAACAACTACCCTATTAAAAGCTATATTAAGCATGATTTTAAGAACTATATTTTAAAGTCTATGTTTTTAAGAACTTTGTTTTTAAGAACCATATTCTTGAGAAATAAATTAAAGAGACGTTTTCACAGCGTAAAAGAGCAATTTTATGAGCAGTCATTACCATAACAGTAAAAATGAGCAAGCCTATTTAGACTTGCTACAACACGTCCTTACTCATGGCACTGAAAAAGGCGATCGTACTGGCACCGGTACGCTGAGTCACTTTGGTGCGCAGCTACGTTTTGACTTAGCCGATGGATTTCCCTTATTAACCACCAAAAAAGTCCACTTTAAATCTATTGTTTATGAGCTATTTTGGTTTTTAAGTGGCAGCACCCACGTCGATTATTTACAAGAAAATAACGTGCGCATCTGGAACGAATGGGCGACTGCTGAACAAACCGCGCGCTTTAACCGTCCAGCGGGCGACCTCGGCCCTATTTATGGTCATCAATGGCGCAATTATGGCGCGACCAAGCGTGAAGATGGCAGCTATGAGAACGATGGCGTCGATCAAATCACCCAAGTTATTGAGCAAATAAAGAACAACCCCAACTCGCGCCGCTTAATCGTTTCTGGTTGGAACCCCGCTGAAGCGGAGCAAGTTGCGTTGCCGCCTTGTCATACTTTATTTCAGTTTTTTGTCGCGGACAATAAACTGTCATGCCAGCTCTATCAACGCTCAGCGGATTTATTCCTAGGTGTGCCATTTAATATCGCCAGCTACGCCTTGCTTACCCATATGGTGGCGCAAGTGTGTGGTTTAGAAGTTGGTGAATTTGTTTGGACGGGTGGCGATTGTCATATTTACCAAAACCATCGCGAGCAAGTTGAGCTGCAACTGACACGTGAGCTTTATAGCTTGCCAACTTTGACCCTGAATCCTGATGTGACCGATATTTTTGCCTTTAACTATGATGATATCAGCGTCGATGGTTATGAGTCGCATCCTGCCATTAAAGCCAAAGTTGCCGTCTAAGTTTTTATCGCTTGAATGTTAAAAAACAATAAAAAGGATAGGTTATGAGTTATGCCAATACCGAAGTTGCCCAGATTGCGGCTATCAGTAGCAATCGCTGTATCGGCAAAGGAAATGAGCTGCCCTGGCATATCTCAGCTGACTTGCTGCATTTTAAAAGCATGACGACCAAGCAAAGCGATGGCGCAATACAAGGTATCGTCATCATGGGTCGTAAGACTTTTGAGTCAATGGGCAGCAGACCACTGCCAAAACGTATCAGCTTTATCATCACCAGCCAATTAGATTATGCTGAGCAAAGTGGCTTGGTCGGTAGTGAAAAAGCTTATGTGATGCATAATTTAGACGATGCACTCACCCAAGCGGCAAGTTTGGCTCATGGTGCGCACCTTGATACCATTTGGGTAATCGGCGGCGAGCGCGTGTTTAAAGAAGCGATGATGTATACCGACCGTGTCGAGCTGACGCATGTCGATACTGACATTACGGATGGCGATGCCTTTTATCCTGAGCTGCCAAATGAGTTTGTAGTCGCAGCAGAATCTGAGCAAATGAACGATGAGAAAAGTGGGCTAGATTTTAAGTTTGTGACTTATAAAAGAGAAGTTACTAAATAATAGCAGTTCATGTATTTAAAAGATTAAGAAAAAGAGGCTGTCCTAGATAATTCTAAGACAGCCTCTTTTTGTTATTGGATTTTATTAGCAGAAACTTAAATTTAGCCCATATCGCCTAAACTATTCATGCAGCACTTTATAAACAGTTTTCGCCAATATCGGACCAATTCCCTGCACGCCAGCCAGCTCTTGCTGTGACGCGCCAAGCAATTGCTGCATACCACCAAAGTGATTAAGCAAGTCACGACGACGCTTTTCACCCAGCCCCGGTATAACCTCTAGCACTGATGACGAACGGCGCTTATCACGCTTTTTACGGTGCGCAGTAATGGCAAAACGATGCGCTTCATCGCGAATATGCATCAATAAATGCAGCGCCTTACTATCCATCGGCAAATCAAGCGGCTCATGGTCAAGGAAATGCAATACCTCAAGCCCAGCCTTACGCCCCTCGCCCTTTGCCACACCGATAAGTAAGGTATCGCCTAAAATGCCCAACTCTACCAGCACCTCTTTTGCCATACTGAGCTGACCTTTACCACCATCAATCAGCAATAAATCAGGCAATGGCTGCTTCTTATAACGACGCGTTAGCACTTGCTTCATCGCCGCATAGTCATCACCGCCGACAATATCATGAATCGCATATTGGCGATAATCACGGCGGCGCGAGCCACCTTGGTCAAAGACCACACAGCTACCGATGGTCGCCTCGCCCATGGTATGCGAGATATCAAAACACTCGATACGGTCGATGGTTCGATCAGTAACCTCTGCTAGCACCTCTTTAAGCGCGCCAAAGCGGGCATGCAATTCTAAATAATCGCCAAGCTTGGTCTTTAGCGCATTGTTGGTATTAAGTTTTGCCAAATCTAACCACTCAGCGCGGTGCTCACGGACATTGGTTTTAATAACAACCTTGCTGCCAAAATGCGTTGCCAGTGCTTCACTAACTGCCGTCTGATCGGGTAGCTCATGACTGAGTATAATCTCTGCTGGCAAGTCATCGGTCACCTGAAAATAGAATGAAGTAATAAACGCTGATAAATTATCAGCAAGCGGCTCACTGCTATCAACATCAGGGAAATAGTTCTTACCACCGAGCACGCGCCCGCCACGCACCGTCAATACGTTGACACAGGTCATGCCTGCTTGACTGGCAATAGCTATTACGTCGGCCTCGCCTTGTACGGTATAAACGGCTTGCTTTGCTTGTACTTCACGCAGCATAGACAGCTGATCACGATAAAAGACCGCCTTTTCAAAATCTAACACTTCAGCCGCGCCTTCCATTTTTTCAATCAGCGTACTATGGATATCGCTAGAATCACCTTTTAGGAAACGAATGGTATTATTGACGTCCTCGCTATACTCTTCTGGTGACACCAAACCAACACAGGGCGCACGGCAACGCTTAATTTGATACTCAAGGCATGGGCGCTTACGCTGTTTAAAAAAGGTATTGGTACATTGGCGCATCTGAAACATTTTTTGCATGAGCACCAGCGTCTCTTTTGCCGCATGCGCAGAAGGGAAAGGACCAAAAAACCGTCCTTTTTGGTGATTGCCCTTACCGCGCCCATAAGCCAATCTGGGATAAGGTTTATCCGCTGAGATAAACACATAAAGGTAAGATTTATCATCACGTAGTAGCACGTTATAAGGCGGACGATGTTCTTTAATCAGATTTTGCTCGAGCAGCAGCGCTTCGGTTTCACTACGGGTAATAATGGTTTCGATATTATGAATCCGCGCGACTAACGCTCGCGTCTTTGGATGGTCAATAGTCTTAGCAAAGTAGCTATTGACGCGACTTTTAAGCGACTTGGCTTTGCCGACATAAAGAATATCGCCATTTTTACCGAGCATTTTATATACCCCTGGCAAATTTGGCAGGCGCTGAATCAAATGCTTAAGACGGGCTTTTTTATCGTCGACGGGACTCGATGCTGAGACATTAACCATAGAATTTACTGCTCTCAAGATACTGATATATAGCTATTTATGGGGCGATAGTGAGCGTTTTACAAGAACCTTTATCAGCTTAGCAACAACCATAAAAAAAGCCAGCACCAAGGCTGACTTTTTGCAGAAAAATAACCCTACAGTGCGACTAGTGACGGAAATTTGGTAATAATGCTGGGATACCTGGCAACATACCGACGATTGCCATAACCCCTGTTAATATCACAAACGTGACTACAGGAATAATCCAGCGGCTCATTTTAGTCAGATTGGCACTACGCTCTTTCGAGCCAATTAAGCCTAAATTATCCAGTACTAGGGTAATTGACCAACCAAAAGCTGGATTGACCAAGGCTGATGCAAAGACAACAATAGCAGCAGACTGAGTGGTTTTACCCTCGCGTGTCATCTCCATCCCAGCTTCAAGCAATGGGATAAAGACACCAACAATCAGCGCCACACACATCACCGGTTCCCAAATGGCCAAATCCATTGGATAACCCCAAATACCGGCAATAATACAAAACAGCGCCGTTAAAATTGCACCGGCTGGAATAGGACGTTTGGCAATGGCTGCCGGTACAATATACGTGCCCCATGACGATGCAAAGTTTGCACCGCCTAGTAAAGAGCCTGCGACCTGACGAATAGAAGCACTGGTCATGGTATCATCGATATCCATAAGCACACGCTCAGTACGTTTTGGATAGCTAATTTTTTGAAAGACTTGATGACCTAAAAAGTCTGGCGACCACATGGCGACGGCCAACACCGCAAAGGGTAACACCACAACGAAGCTTTCAATGGTTGGCAATCCGAGCATCCAACCGGTATCTTCACCCCACCAATACATAGGGTTCATGTGCGGTAAACCCGGTGCCGTTTCAAAAACAAAGGGCGCGCCCATCGCAAAGGCAACCCCGCCACCTAACAGACAGCTTAGCGGCACTGCAAGCCAGCGCTTTTGGAAGTTTTCTAACACCGCATACAATATAATCGTCAGTAAAATGACCACAAAGGCAATATGCGCCATGCCGATACCTTCTGCCCACGCAAATAGGTTTTTGACTTGCGAGATGGTACCAATAAAGCCCAGATACAGGAGCAAGCCACCGCACACGCCTTTACTGGTCAAGTTTGCCAGCAGACTGCCCCCTTTACTGATGGCCAGTAACAAGCCAAAAGCACCGATAAGCAAACCAAAGGCCATCGGGTGTCCACCCGCAGCAACAACGATAGGAATCAGCGGAATCAGTGGACCATGCGTACCAGCAAGGTTGGCGGTCGGTAGCAAAAAGCCTGAGAATAAAATGACAAAAAACGCCACGATGAGCAGCTCATAACGGACGTTTTCTAGGACAAAAGCATCGCTCAAACCGAGAGGACCTGCAAAGGTTGCCGCAATGGCGCCCACCATCACGACTTTACCAATGGTCGCGGCCATCGCCGGAATCGTATCTTCATATTCAAAACGATAATCACGGAATGGCAGATTGGGCCGCCAGCGTTTCGGCTGCATAATTTGCAATTCATGGTTGAGATAGGCGTTACGATTTTTAAAACTAGAATTGGGCTTATGTAAGTCTACATAGCTGTCTTGCAAATCACTATCAGAAGGGGTTGGTTGCTGCGGGTTGGACCCTGAGGCGGGAAGCTGTGTACCACTCATCACATTTCCTTATGTCGACTGAGGTTTGAGCGGCGCTACTACCCTAAGAGCGGGTAAATATGATGCTGCCCAAAACAAAATTGCGGCTATTGTAAGGCATCGGCAAGGATAATGCGAGGTTTTATAGATGAAAAGATACCATACGTATCGTTATGGAAAGTATTTATTATGGCTTAGCAGGTAACACTTATAAAAATGTAATGAATCCAAGGAAACGATAAGCGGTATCATGGTCATTTTGCGCTTGTTACGCTTTAAAGCTGGTGAGCTTAGGTGTTTTTCACTATGATAAATATCTTTTTATCGCTCATTGCTTAGTAGCTCGCATTGAAAAGCAACAAGCACGGCCGTCAAGGTTGACTGCATACAATAAAAATACTCCATACGATAAAAAAATCCATACGATAAGATTAGCAAAACCGGAAAAGCCAATAGGAAATATTGATGAGTTTACTGCCTAAAAATCTTGAAACGCTGAAACGTAATGCCAAAAAAAACATCATGCCATTACTCACCCCTTATTTGCTTAAATTGCGTATCAACACTTATGCGCCCTACATCGGTGCCGGTATCAAGATTGAGCATATCAACCTAGACCAAGGTTTATGCGTGGTCAACATGGGGCTAAATAGCTTAAATAAGAATATCGTTGGCACCCAGTTTGGTGGCAGTCTATATTCGATGGTTGATCCATTTTATATGCTGATGCTGATGCACCAACTCGGTAGCAGCTACGTGGTTTGGGATAAAAGCTCGAACATTGAATTTATCGCCCCAGGTAATAGCAAAGTCACCGCGCGCATGAAAATCCCTAGCGCCGAGATTATTACTATTCAAGAATTGGCGAAAGAAGGTGAGCCGGTATTTCGTGAATATAAAGTCGATATCGTCGATGAACAACAAAAAGTCATCGCGACTGTGACTAAGACCCTTTATATTCGACTGCGTAAGTACAGCAAATCTAAAGACCAAACCAACCGTATAGACAACCTCGAGAGCTAACGTTAAGTTTAAGGCGTTCAATTAAAATAAAGCCCCACATACAAAAACCCCAATCTGGCATGCGCACAGATTGGGGTTTTGTCTTTTTTGGTATGGCCCGCTTATTTATAAATAAACCTATGAATAAGGGCTTGTATCTACTTTTACTTCACAATGCAGCCGTACAATAGACGGCTGAATCATATAAGTAATTTTAAGCGCGATGCTTAAAATCAGATACTCGGTACAGTCTAAGCGTCAGTTTTTTTCTGAGCCGCTTTAGGAGCACGAGCAACCAACTTTTCGCGGATACGTGCTGATTTACCAGAGCGCTCACGTAAGTAGTATAGTTTCGCACGGCGAACTGCGCCACGGCGTTTCACTTCAATGCTATCAATGATTGGTGAATGCAATTGGAATGCACGCTCAACACCAACACCGCTTGAAATTTTACGAACGGTAAATGCTGAGTTTAGACCGCGATTACGCTTAGCAATTACAACGCCTTCAAAAGCCTGTAAACGCTCACGCTCACCTTCACGTACTTTTACTTGAACCACAACGGTATCGCCGGGTGCAAAGCTTGGGCGCTCAATCAATTGAGCATTTTCGATGACCTGAACCAATGGATGCTTGTTGCTCATGAGAGTTATCTCCTCACATTAGATAATAGAGGCTTGACGCATATCACCTGTTTGTAATAATTAATCATAGCTGTTATTAATATCTTGGATTAATAATAGCTACAACGTAAATGGGTTATGACAAACGGCCATTATGCTATGACTCGTTTTATTACTGCTCAAAATTTTATTGCTTAACTGTTTATGTTTTTAACCGCTATTAACGTGGCTTTTTATCTGCTTTAGCCAATGCTTTGAGCCACTTTGCTTGCTCTACCGTTGGGGTAAACGCTTGCCACAAATCGGGACGCCGCGCTTGCGTGCGACTGACCTGTTGGCTAAAGCGCCACTTAGCGATATTGGCATGATGTCCTGAAAGCAATACTTCAGGAACCGCCATACCAGCAAACTCATGCGGCTTAGTATAATGTGGACAATCAAGCAAGCCATCGACGAACGAGTCTTGCTCAGCTGACTTATCATCACCCATGATATCAGGCAGACGACGTATCACACTATCCATCAACACCATGGCTGGTAGCTCACCACCCGTTAAGACATAATCACCGAGCGATATCTCCATGTCGACATACTGCGACAGTAAGCGCTCATCAATACCTTCGTAACGACCGCATAATAAAATCATGCCGTCATACTCAGTCATACTGACCACACTACTCTCGCTGAGCGTTTTGCCTTGTGGTGACATATATATCACCGGACAATGCTCACTATCGACACGGCAGCCATGTTGACTGGCTCGTAGGCGGGCATCCTCAATGGCTTGGGATAATGGCTCAGCCATCATCACCATGCCAGGACCGCCGCCATACGGGCGCTCATCAATACGGCGATAATTATCAGTGGTATAATCACGCGGGTTGATGCATTCAATCGTGACTTGCTCCTGAATGACTGCCCGACCCGTGATTCCAAACTCACGAATCGTGGCAAACATTTCAGGGAAAATACTAATCACGGCAAAATACATCTGATGTCTACTTGCACAATGGATAACAGTGGCTAAATAAATCGGTGTGACTATCAACAATCTTTAATGATAAAGCCGAAACTTATCTCACCAAAGCTTGTTTTAATAAGACCTTATTAACCATTACTGATTAATAATCACTTATTATTAATAATCACTTGGCCATGCCACAAGCACCGTTTTCTCGGTCATATTGACTTCAATCACTGTTTGCTTATGCCAAGGTATCAGACGCTCTTCTTTATCTAAACTGTCTGAATTTGCCGTTACGCGCATGATGTCATGGGCACCGGTTTCAAACATTTCAGTGATATTGCCTAGATACTCATCTTGCTCGTTTATCACGCGCAAGCTGACCAAATCCGACCAATAATATTCGTCTTCCGCTGTTTCTGGCAAAACGTTTTGTTCGACCCAAAGGGTTACCCCATTCATGGTCTCAGCAAGGTTACGGTCAGGGATTTGCTCAAATTGAGCGACAATACCTGTCCCTTGCTCACGCCAAGCCTTTACGGTCAAAGGCTTCATGCCAGTAGCAGTTTTCATCCACCAAGGCTGCATGTCAAATATTGCCGTACGATCATCCGTATCGCTAAATACCCACAGCCAGCCTTTAATGCCATAAGGCTTTTTTAGCTGACCGATTTTCATAAGTGCACTAGCGTTTGGAACAGATGACATAACGGCTAACCTAACGATGATTAAAACAGCAATGCTGAATACAGTTCAATCAAAAGCGATAAACGCAATCAAAAGTAATAAACAGTTAATGGCGCACCCTGGTCAGACCAGTTACGCTATGTTTTCTAAAGTCGACTAATAAACGCAAACATCACGCTATCAGTACTTAGTAGCCAAAACTTAAGCAGTTGCTTCAGTTTGAGCTACAGACTTGTTATAAGCTTTTGCTAATGAAGCAACGCGATCTGAAGGTTGTGCACCTTTAGCGATCCACGCATTGTACGCTTCCATGTTTAGGCGTACTGCTTCTTCAGACTCTTTAGCGAGTGGGTTAAAAAAGCCGATGTTTTCAATGTAGCGACCGTCACGCGCGCGGCGTTGATCAGCAACAACTACTTGATAAAATGGGCGTTTCTTGGCACCGCCCCGTGCTAAACGAATAACAACCATGTGAATTCTCTCTTTCGCAGGTATACCAAAAAGGGCATAATTATATCACAGTCTTGTTTTATTGAAAACATAAACTGTGCTTATTTAATTATTTATTAACAATAGCTTAAATAGCAATGCATGTAAAACATAATTCATAATTCGTGGTCTATTTATTGGGCTTGACCCTATTAAATTGGCTACTAATTCTATCGGTAAAGCCAACAACCGCATTATTTGATTATGCTATCCTACAAGCGAACGCTAAGACCAAACCCTACTATCAAACCGCACAACTTGGACTCTTATGACCACACCAAAATCGCAACCACGGCGCACGCAACCACGGCGCAAAGGTCGGCTTGCCCGCTCCTACTCTAACACTTGGCTGACCACCTTAATGGTGGCGTTTATTGTCATTATCAGTGTTGGGGTATCGATTTCGTTTTTTTGGCGTAGTCTCTATTTACCCGAGCTTAAAAACCATGCTCGTTATCTGACCAGCGAATTACGCTTAATGAACAGCGTTAACCAAGACTGGAAACATAACCCTGCCGTGCGGCAATGGATTTATCAGCACTCGCACGTGGTGGTGGTCAATAATCCTAGCGACTTTCCAACGATAGAAGATAAAGCCTTTGTTGGCGTGTTCACCGATGTGCTGCAACGCGAAATTGGCGCGCAGTTGGGGCGTCCAGTTGAGGTATATTTTAAGTTTAAACCAACGCCGCAGCTGTGGGTACAAGACAGCCGTGATACCAGCTTTTGGATTCGCGAACCAGTGGTATATTACTCACAATATAGCCCTGCGCTACTATGGTTATTCTTAGTAGGCCTACCTATTTTGACCTTGTTGACCATTATTTTATTGGCACGGCAATTAAATCGTCCGCTACGGTATTTACAGCGCGCAGCAACCAACTATATTCGCTTGGGTCATGCCACTACGTTACCGACCCATAACGGACCGACTGAAATACGCCAAGTTAATATGGCATTTAACCGTTTATTTACCACTCTAAATCAAGCGCAAAAAGAGCGGACGATTATGCTGGCCGGTATCTCGCACGATTTGCGCACACCGCTAACGCGTATGCGCTTGACCGCTGAGATGCTGCCTGATGATTTTTTCCGTGAAGGTTTGATTTACGATATTGAGGATATGGATGCGATTTTAGAGCAGTTTATCTCCTTTATGAAAGACGGTTCCGATGAGCCGGTACGTTTGACCAATTTAGATACCATCTTTAATGAGATTATGGTGCAATTTGCGCCGCTGGAATTCATTTACCAGTCTGAATGTCACAAAGTGGTTCCTATACGGCCGATGTCAATTAAACGCTTGGTTATCAATCTGGTCAATAATGCCAAGCGTTACGGCAAAGCACCGATTTATTTATCAGCGACCGTCGTACCGACCTTTATAGAGACGGCTGAGATAGAGGACAGCGATGTGGTGACTGAAAACGAGGTCAATAAAGAAGCAAAAGAGCAATTGGTGATATGTGTGCGCGACTGTGGCGATGGGGTCGCAGAAGACCAGTTAGAGCGTGTCATGCAACCGTTTGAGCGCGGGGAATCAGCGCGTACCACGCAAGGTAGCGGGCTTGGTCTGGCGATTGTCGACCGTATTGCGCGCTTGCATCATGGAACGGTTGAGGCGATTAATCATCCAGACGGCGGGCTACAAGTTTGTGTGCGTATCCCACTCATCTCTAAAGTGGCAGGTGAGCCGCCATTAGATGTTGAAAACGACAAATCATCTGTCCCTGATGATAATATAAATAATCTGTAGATAAATGATCTGTAGATAAACAATAATGACATCACAGCCAATATTTGGTTAATAGCTATTCATTGTGAATTATTAGTTGTTAGCCAAACGAGCCGTACTACTCTCTAGTACCAATGATAGGCGGAATATACTCCGCACTATTGGTAAAGGCTAAAGGCTGGGTTATTTCATTCTGCGCAGCCTTTAGCGTCTCAGTGCTGGTTGGCTGTTGCAGGAATAAATAATAACCGAGTGCTGCTGCGTTCAATACCACTAAACCACCAAATAAATACGGCATCCTTTGCCCTCCTCTATTTTTAATCTGCTTTAAAAGCTGTCATAAACCATCAGTTGTTAATCAATCATTAATCACGGCTGTTTTAGCCAATGATGTATCAGCTTCTACCAGTCACACTACCAAAACAAGTTTAAGCACTTTTAATGCCTAGTAATTATTGCCCTTCAAATAGACTTAATTAAGCATCGAAATCGCGGTTGCTTTTTTCTTGGGTAAGCTCATCGGCGGCAAGCACTTGGGTCAATGGTTTGATAGGCCAAGTCATGACAAAGCGGGCGCCGCCAAGCTCACGGCTCTCGCCGACTTTCATATTGCCATTAAACCAAAAGGCGATACGCGACACAATAGACAGACCTAAACCATAGCCACCAGACGCTCGTGTACGGCTATCGTCCAGGCGTGAAAACGGAATAAAGACTTTTTCACGGTCTTCTTCTGGAATACCGTGACCGTCATCTTCCACACTGACAAAAGCATTGCCTTTTTTGACCCCAGCACTAATGATAATGGTCGTCTCTGCATAACGTAGCGCGTTACCGGCTAGATTCTGAATTACCCGATGTAGATAACGTCTATCGGCAACCGCCGTTACTTTAGCATTGGGCAGGTTGGTCACTATTTTGATAGGCTTACCTAAAGCATTGGTTTCACGCTCAATTTGCTCGAGCAACTCTCGCAAATTGACCGGCTCTAAATCTAGTTTCGGTGAGCCCTCTTCAAGCTTGGCGTAAGTTAAAATCTCATCAATCAAGCCGTTAAGCGCTTCGATATCCTCATCAATAAAATCACGCTGCATAAAGCGTGAATCTTCATCATCGGTATCTGCCAGCATATCGACGGCAAAACGAATACGGGCAACGGGTGTACGCAGTTCATGCGATACCGCACGCGTCAGCTCACGCTGCGATTCAATTAAGCGCTTAATATGCGCCGTCATCGCATTAAAGGTCGCGGATAAGCGCGCAATTTCATCTTGACCGATAACCTGTACTTTAATATCAAGATTGCCTTTACTGACTTCGTTGACACCAACTTGAATCAATTGCAATTTGCGCTCGAGCGGGAAAATAAGCGCATATACGCCCAAGCTGATTAAAAACATACTAATCAAAATCATACTAACAATCAGATTGAGCGGGAACCAATTAAATAAAGGCACCGGACCAATTAAAATCGCCATATCATTGATTTCAGACGGTACAACGACTTTGATTGAGGAGTTACTTTTACTGGTATTGGTATCTTGTAATAAAATGACCACCTCATCACGGCGCAAACGTGCCATCTGATCAGGATCTAAATTGAGCGTAGTGACCGCTTTAAATTCTAAGGGAAAAGCAAACTTTTTCTCTAGCTCAGCCAAGCGCGCCCGCTTATCAGACAAGGTGGCATGGTACGATAAGTCATCGAGCAAAAATACAGCGATGGCACGTACTTGTTGTTCAGTCACTTGCGATATGCGCGCCGTTAAAACATTTCGATTGTCTGGCAAACGATAATAGACATCGGCATAAACAGGCTGGCTGACATAGCGAACGACAGTATTGCCTTTCTCAAAGCGCCGCAGCTCACTGGCATTAAAATCGACCTCATTAATCGGCAAAATACTAAATTCTGCGCCAAATAAGCTACTCGCATCAGACAACCAATATTCGCGCTGAGAGTCACTCTCTTGATGCGCAATCCCTTCACTGACAATATGAAAGGCACCCGTCGCCATGTTTTCACGGTAAGACTGCACGCGCTCTTTATTGATGGTGTCCATCAATAATTGGGCGAACAATGCCACACACAAGCAGACTATCAATAGTCCGGCATAGATACGAACAAAAATACTATGTTTAAGAGAAGAAACTAATGACATACGTGCCGTGACCAACCTAATTTAGAAAAATTATTAATAGATAATAAATGATTATGGCATTTTTTACCTGATACTAGATATCTAGCATCGATAATTATCGCTCAATTAAAGCACATAACACAGCATTTAAGTTTAAAAATTAAAATTTAGACCATAAAAAACCAGCATGATGCTGGTTTTTTATTAAAAGGTGATGCAGTCTAAATACTTATATCAAAGATAACGTATTAATTGCCTTCTTTAACGAACAAATACCCTTTACTACGGACGGTTTTGATACGTTTAGGATTTTCTGGATCGTCACCGATTTTTGGACGGATACGCGAGATACGCACGTCAATTGAGCGATCTTGACCGTCATATTCGATACCGCGTAGGCGCTCAAAGATATCTTCACGTGACAAGATACGACCGGCATTAGAAGCCAATAACCATAATAGGTCATATTCTGCACTGGTGAAATCAACCAGCTCATCACCTAGATTCACTGAACGACCACCGTTATCGATGACCAATTCACCAAACTCTAAACGCTGTGGCACATCTTCTGATGGCGCGTTTTCTGAGCGACGTAATAACGCACGAATACGCGCGAGCAATACACGTGGCTGCGCAGGTTTGGCAACATAGTCGTCAGCGCCCATTTCAAGACCCAATACCTGATCCATATCTTCTGTGCGCGCGGTCAGCATCAAAATTGGGTTCTGATAGTGTGGACGTACCTCACGGCATACGGTTAAGCCATCACTACCAGGAAGCATGACATCAAGCACGACCAAATCTGGTTGTTCGTTGACAATACGACGAATGGCGCGATTACCATCAGTTTCAATTGCCACTTCTAAACCGTTTTTGACCAAATAATCTTGGGTCAACATGGCCAGACGCTCGTCATCCTCAACAATCAAGATTCGGGGGGTGTTGTCTTCTTCATTCGTTGTCATTGTTATATCCTCTAATACATCTAATTTAAAAGCAGTAAAAGTAAGAGCGGTAAATTAATAGCACCGTAACTTAATCGATCCGTAACCTGTTGCAATCGATGCCGTTATAGCGGTTACAAACTTGGTAGCACAGTATACTATTAAACACACAGCTTCCTATACTATAGCTTATAGTTGTTAACAAAACCTATAAACTACACCTATTAAAACTTTAGTTTGCGTCCAAAAATTATACCCTTTATCCTGATAAAAAGGCATCAGGCATTATTTATATGAAATAAGCGTTTGCTGCTAGTCAGCCAAACGTCCTGCCCTACTGAACCTCTCACTCATATAGATATAATTAGGACACTCTTTTAAGAATGCATTTTATAAGAATGCATGTAACGAAAATCTGTGTAAGAAACTTTTATCGTGAGCAAATTTTTATCTAACCCCTAATATAACCATATATTGTCATTGTCGCTAGTGACTTCTCATTCATTTACCAAAAATTGGTTGGTTATTAAGAATTCTTGAATAATATAACTAATTTCTATGTATAGTCCCTGCGAATCAAAACCGATACGTTAACAGAAAAAATTACTAGCTATCAGAACAACAGGTATAAAAAAACAGCCCATGATGGACTGTTTTTTTATTATTGTAGAAAAATTAAATAAATACTTTAACCTTTGCTACAAAGTATAAGACTAAGCGCGGTTTTTGTATTTACGGATAGTCTGTAGCTGGGCGACTGACTCAGCCAATGAAGCCAAGGCAGCATTGGTCTGTACAGTATCAGTTTGGTTGACCAGCATTTGCTCAGCTTTCTTACGTGCTTCAACGATTTTACTTTCGTCAAGGTTATGTGCACGCATGGCAGTATCAGCAAGTACGGTGACCATTTTTGGCTGTACTTCTAACACGCCGCCTGAGACGTAAATCACTTCTTCTTCACCGTTAGGCGTTTGGACGCGCATTGCACCTGGCTTTAGCAAAGTAATAAGCGGAGTGTGACCTGGCAATATACCAATCTCGCCTTCGGTACCACTAGCTATTAACATGCTAATTTCGCCTGAATACAACTCTTCACGAGCACTTACGACGCGACATTGTAACGTTGCCATACTTAATTCCTTACCATCAAAGCGCGATCAAAAAACAGTAAAAACTGCGATGCGTTACTGAAGAGTAGATATAAGGTTTATATTATACCTACTCGTTAGTCAATACGAGTACAACTTACGCTGCAGAAGACTTCATTTTTTCAGCTTTAGCTACTACTTCGTCGATGCCGCCAGCCATATAGAAAGCTTGCTCTGGTAGGCTATCATACTCACCAGCGATGATTGCTTTAAAGCTTGCAATGGTATCGCGTAGTGGGACATATTTACCAGGTGCACCGGTAAATACTTCAGCGACGTGGAATGGCTGTGATAAGAAGCGCTGAATCTTACGAGCACGATAAACGACTAGTTTATCTTCTTCTGATAACTCATCCATACCCAAGATGGCGATGATGTCTTTAAGCTCTTTATAGCGCTGTAGAACTTCCTGAACACCACGAGCAACGTTGTAATGCTCTTCACCGATAACCAATGGATCAAGCTGACGTGACGTTGAATCTAGTGGATCAACCGCAGGATAGATACCTTGTGAGGCGATATCACGGCTTAGTACCACTGTCGCATCCAAGTGAGCAAACGTCGTTGCTGGTGATGGATCCGTCAAGTCATCCGCCGGTACATATACGGCTTGTACAGAAGTAATAGAACCTGATTGCGTTGACGTAATACGCTCTTGCAGCATACCCATCTCTTCAGCGAGTGTTGGCTGATAACCAACCGCTGATGGCATACGACCTAGTAGTGCTGATACTTCAGTACCGGCTAGTGTATAACGATAGATGTTATCAACGAATAGCAATACGTCACGACCTTTGCCAGTGGCAGGATCTTTGGTATCACGGAAGTACTCAGCCATGGTCAAACCAGACAGCGCAACACGTAGACGGTTACCCGGTGGCTCATTCATCTGACCGTATACCATCGCAACTTTAGATTTGCTAAAGTCTTCGGTGTTTACAACGCCAGCTTCTTGCATTTCGTGATAGAAATCGTTACCTTCACGCGTACGCTCGCCGACGCCAGCAAATACTGACAAACCTTCGTGTTTTAGAGCGATGTTGTTGATCAATTCCATCATGTTGACGGTTTTACCAACACCAGCACCACCAAACAGACCAACTTTACCACCTTTAGCAAACGGGCAAAGTAGATCGATAACTTTAATACCAGTCTCTAGTAGTTCAGTACTGTTTGACTGATCCGCGTAGCTTGGCGCTTCACGGTGAATAGACCAACGCTCATCTGCTGCGACCGGACCTTCTTCATCGATAGGACGACCAAGAACATCCATGATGCGACCTAGTGTACCCATACCTACTGGTACAGAAATAGGTGCGCCAGTGTTGGTCACTGGTAGGTTACGCTTTAGGCCTTCGGTTGACCCCATCGCAATAGTACGTACGATACCATCACCTAGCTGTTGCTGTACTTCTAGGGTGGTTTCAGTGCCGTCTACTTGCAAGGCATCAAAAATCTGAGGAACTTCGTTACGGTTAAACTCAACGTCAAGAACCGCGCCAATAATCTGTACAATACGACCGCTACTCATTGCGTTCTCCTTGAACTTCTGTATATAGTTGGTTTTATAAAGGGTTTCAATTATGAAACAGCAGCAGCACCGCCAACGATTTCCGAGATTTCTCGGGTAATCGCCGCTTGACGCAGCTTGTTATAAACCAACTGTAAATCGTTAATTAGGTCACCAGCATTATCTGTCGCCGCTTTCATCGCAACCATACGTGAAGACTGCTCAGAGGCAATGTTTTCCATTACCGCTTGATAGACAATCGACTCGATATAGCGACCAAGTAATTGGTCAATCAAGGTTTTGATGTCAGGCTCGTAGATATAATCCCAGCTCAATTCTGTTTGAATACCGCTTTCTTCGTCACCAAATGAGCCCTCTGGTAGAGGCACCAATTGATTGACAATCGGCTTTTGGGTCATGGCGTTTACAAACTGGTTATAGACCACGTAGATACGGTCGATTTTACCGTTACTGTAGTCTTCTAACATTGCTTGGACCGGCGCGTTTAATTGCTCAAACGTGGGTTTATCACCATAATCAGTCACAGCTGAGGTGACTTTACCACCAAAGTTTTTGAAGAAGCTGACGCCTTTAGCGCCAATCACTGCAAACTCGGCTTGTACAGACTGGTCTTGATATTGCTGAATACTTTTAGATAGAGCTTTGAATAGGTTAATATTCAAACCACCCGCCAAACCACGGTCAGATGTGATGACAATATAGCCAACTTTATCAACTGGACGCGTTACCATGTACGGATGTTTGTAATCTGATGAGGCATGCACCAAATGCGAAATAACCCGGCGCATACTATCAGCATACGGGCGACCCACTTCCATGCGCTCTTGGGCACGGCGCATTTTACTGGCGGCTACCATTTGCATAGCGCGAGTAATTTTCTGGGTACTTTTAATACTGGTGACTTTGGCACGTATCTCTTTTAAGCTTGCCATAATGATTCCAATATAAGAGGGTTAAAAAGCATGGGCGTATGCAACAAACATTTAATAGAAAACACTGGACTTATTGGATAATGTCTTTACATTTTGTGGCATGACGCAATCTTAGACCATTGCTGGTTAAAACAGTGGCGCTGCTATCTTAAAAGAGGGTCTCTTAAAAGAGAATTTCTTAAAAGAAACCTTATCAGATAATGCGCCACTTTTTGCACCCTAAACTAGAGTGCTAACCAACTCAGGCTTAACCCGTTAAATTAATAACTGTGATTTTGTTTAAAGGTCTCTAAAGATGACTTTAAACGACCTGCGATATCATCATTATAATTCGCAGTGTCATCAATCTCACGCATCAATTCACTCTGCTCATCATGCATATAGCGTAAGTAAGCTTCTTCAAAAGAACCGATTTTTTCAACAGGAACGTCCGCTAAGAACCCTTCGTTCGACGCATAAATAACTGCGGCTTGCTCAGAGATAGACATTGGCTGATACTGTTTCTGTTTCATGAGTTCAGTCACGCGCTCACCATGATCAAGCTGTTCACGCGTTGCGTCATCAAGGTCTGATGCAAACTGAGCAAATGCAGCCAATTCACGATACTGAGCTAGAGCGGTACGGATACCACCAGACAGTTTCTTAATAATCTTAGTCTGAGCAGCACCACCAACACGCGATACCGAGATACCAGCGTTGACTGCTGGACGGATACCTGAGTTGAATAGGCTAGATTCTAAGAAAATCTGACCATCAGTGATTGAAATCACGTTGGTTGGTACGAATGCAGAGACGTCACCAGCTTGGGTTTCAATGATAGGTAGCGCGGTTAAAGAACCAGTTTTACCAACCACTTCACCATTGGTGAATTTTTCTACGTACGCCGCGTTTACGCGTGATGCACGCTCAAGTAAACGTGAGTGTAAATAGAATACGTCACCAGGATACGCTTCACGGCCTGGCGGACGACGTAGCAATAGTGAAATCTGACGATAAGCAACGGCTTGTTTTGATAAATCATCAAAAACAATCAGTGCATCTTCGCCGCGGTCACGGAAGTATTCGCCCATCGTACAACCTGAGTACGGTGCGATATACTGTAGTGCTGCTGGCTCTGACGCTGAAGCGACGACTACAGTCGTATATTCAAGGGCACCAGTTTGCTCAAGCTTACGTACCACGTTGGCAATGGTAGAACGTTTCTGACCAATTGCGACGTATACACACTTAATGCCAGATGATTTCTGCGCAATGATCGCATCGATAGCCATCGCGGTTTTACCCGTTTGGCGGTCACCAATGATAAGCTCACGCTGACCACGACCGATTGGAATCATGGTATCAACAGCTTTATAACCAGTCATTACTGGTTGATCTACTGATTGACGGTCGATAACGCCTGGGGCGATTTTTTCGACTTTATCAGTCATCTTGGCATCGATAGGACCTTTGCCATCAATAGGGTTACCTAAAGCATCAACAACACGGCCTAGCAACTCAGGACCTACGGGTACTTCCAAAATGCGACCAGTACAATAGGCTTTTTGACCTTCTTGTAGTTTTAGGAAGTCGCCTAATACTACCGCACCAACAGAATCACGCTCTAAGTTAAGCGCCATTCCGTAGATTTCACCTTCAAACTCAATCATTTCGCCGTACATGGCATCTTCAAGACCATGAATCTGCACGATACCGTCAGATACTTTGACAATCGTGCCTTCATTCTTTGCAGTTGCACCCGCATCAAGGTCTTGAATACGCTGCTTAATCAGATTACTGATTTCCGCTGGATTCAATTGTTGCATTGCCTTGTTTCCTTTAATTTATGATAACCCGCCACTGACTTAAATGCTCTTATATCACGCAAGCTTTATTAAGCTGCACTGATGATTGGCATTAGGCAGTTAGCTGTGTTTTTAACTGTTGTAACTTGCCACGCATCGAATCATCGATGATTTTGTCACCGACTTTAATCGTAGCGCCCGCCAAAAGACTAGGATCAACCGACTCATGAATCACCACGCTCGCATTGAGCGAAGCAGCAAGACGCGTTTGCAGCGTATCACGCTGGGCATCGGTTAATGGATAAGCAGAGGTCACATAAGCGTCAAGCTGCTTTAAGCTTATTGCCTTGTGACGGCGATAATGCTCATAAACTTCAGGAAGCAGCGCCAGACGCTCTTGTTCTGATAACTGTTTAACGAAGTTACTAAGTGCTACTGATACTTTTGGATAGCTGGCGTTGCTGTCATGACGAGCCCCTTGGGTCTCGACTAATAACTGCTTAAAAGCAGAATCATTCGCGCTAGCTACTTCTGTATCATAAAGATCGACCAAAGCAGCTGACTTATGCTCAGCAGAAACAGCTGGATTGTCTAGCCAAGTACTGAACGACTTGTCACTGACAACGGTGCTGGCAATAAATAAGAAGTTTTCCCACTCATTTACTACCCCGTTTTCATTGGCATAGTCAAACGCGGCTTTAGCGTACGGTCGTGCTAAGGTTGATAAGTCAGCCATGATATCCTCACAATTACAGCTTCGCCGCCAGTTGGTCTAACATACTGGCATGTTTTTGCACATCGACTTTGTCTTGCAAAATCTTCTCTGCACCAAGTACAGCCAGTTCAGCAACTTGGGCACGCAATGATTCGCGCGCTTGATTGATTTCTTGGTCGATAGAGGCTTGCGCTTGTTGACGAATGCGCTCGCCTTCCGCTTGGGCTTGCGATTTTGCATCTTCAACAAGCTGATTGGCGCTCTTGTTCGCTTGCTCAATTAGAGCAGCAGCTTTGGTCTTTGCAAGATTAAGCTCCTGCTGTACATCTTGCTCCGCGGTCGCTAAATCTGCTTTTGCTTTTTCTGCGGCGTTTAAGCCTTCAGCAATTTTACGCTGACGCTCATTAATGGCACCGATAAGTGGTGGCCACACGAATTTCATGCAAAAAATCACAAATATTGCAAAAGCAATGGCTTGACCGATGAGGGTAGAATTGATATTCACGTGATCACCTCTTTGTTAATGAAAAATCAGTTTCATTGATCATATTTGATAGCCAAACTTTGGCTATGTTTAATATACAAACTTTGACCACCAAACATTTACAACTGAGCTTTCTGATTAACCTGCTAGAGGGTTAGCGAACAACAATAGCATAGCAATACCAACACCAATCATCGGTACGGCATCAAGTAGACCTGCCACGATGAACATACGAGTTTGCAGCTGTGAACCAAGTTCTGGTTGACGTGCAACACCTTCTAAGAACTTGCCGCCTAGAATAGCAAAACCAATGCCTGTGCCAAGTGCGCCAAGACCGATAAGCAGTGCTACTGCGATAACTGTGTAACCACCTAATACTGGATCCATTGATGTATCCTCATTTACCTATTGAATGTATAATTAATGTTCAGTTGATGATGCAAGCGACATATAAACTATCGTCAACATCATGAATACGAACGCTTGAAGGGTAATAATTAAGATGTGGAAAATTGCCCACGGTACAGATAACGCCCATTGAATCCAAAATGGCATCAGGGCAATCAATACGAAGATCAGCTCCCCAGCATACATGTTACCGAATAGACGCAAACCTAATGAGATTGGTTTGGCAATCAGAGTAACAAACTCTAAGATAAAGTTGATGGGGATTAAAATAATTTGCATGATTGGGTTTTTGGCGCTAAACGGATGCAGTGTTAACTCACCAACAAAGCCGCCCAACCCTTTTTCTTTAATACTATAGTAGATAATCAACGCAAAGACAGAGAACGACATGCCAAGGGTGATATTAGGATCAGTCGTTGGAACAATCTTGAAGAACACATGATGTGGATCATGCCCCATCGCAGCGCCAACTAGGCCTGCAAGACTTGGAATAAAGTCGATAGGTAATAGATCCATCAAGTTCATCAAGAAAATCCACACAAAAATGGTTAACGCCAAAGGCGCAATCAATTTTGAGGTACCACTGTAAGAATCACGAACGTTGTTATCAACAAACTCAACGATCATCTCAACCGCTGCTTGAGTCTTACTTGGTACGCCTGAAGTAACTTTTTTGGCAACCATCCAAAAGATGGCACAAAATAAAATACCCAGACCGATTGACCATAACATAGAGTCAAGGTGGATAGCTTTAAAACCCATTAAACCTGCTTCTTCAGCAGTATAGGCAACTTTCCAACCTTCGCCCGGCAGATAGCCGTACGTCCAATTCGTTAAGTGGTGAGAGATATATTCTGATGATGTTTGCTCGGATGCCATAATGTAAGCTTCTTATTAATCAACGATTTAATCAACTACCAAAAAATATGGTTGTCATCTGATGAGGTGTTGGCGGTTTTATTTAATCTACTACTCAGTAAATCAATAAATCCTGCGACAGCACTCATGTAACCAATAACATCCAACCCATAACTATCTAATTAATCTGCTATTACTCATTAACCAAACTGAATAACCAATGTACGACTACTGCTCAATTCGATAACGCCCGATAAATTTTAGCTATCAAAAAAGGGCTTATGATGATTCAGTAATAGCCCTTGCATGTGTACGCAAAAATGTCATATATGTGTCTGCTTATATCGTTTTATCACGATAAACGCTCAATACAGCGCTTGTCAGCAAGATATTTAGCTGCCTATATTAATGCAGCGTGGTATTCGTGTAAAGTCAATTATGACTTTTTTATTTACTGTATGAATACGTTAATCGCTGTTAACGTTAGCTTACATAGCTTTGCGTCTATAATACAATATTGATAATTTAATTATATCTGATAACCCTGTTTAGATAAGGGGTTAGTAATCGCAATTATTTGACGCTTTACGCTGAGATAAGCGCTATATTCATATTTTTATTGTAAAAACGGTTCTGAGTCATTTCATGATGTATCAATGACGTTATAACAGCAATCGTAGAGAAGTTGGACCGCAGGATGACAAACTAACGTTATTTATAATATTGACCATTAAAACGATAATCATCTATAAATACTAGCGTATATGCCACAACATCCAACTGTGACTAATCTGCATTACCATAAAACCGATGAATAGCGCTGGCGCTGATAGAGGTTGTATGGTAATAAAAATTAGTGCGAAACCGAACACGGTCAGTAGCCATTTGACCATCTGACCACGATATAGCTGGCTGACAATGTGTCGGCGCGCGCGATATCCGGTATACCAAAAGATAAATCCAGCAAACACAGCTTGGGTGGCAAAACTAAGTAGCGCACCAATGGCGTTACTCTTTGCAATAACCAGCGTGTAATTATCACTACCTAGCCAGGCGACATCTACTATCCAGCCAAGCACAATAAGGATAAATAAAATCCATGCTTGGCGTTTTAGGTAAATACCAATTTTATCTTTTTGGGTGCGTTTGGCAGGCTTGGTCATCGATATTTCTATAGCTCTATAACGTGGGGATAATGTAGCACAGTTGCGACAAAGTTATCCGTGAATGGCTCACTCTACAGACGTTATCTTTTAACCAAATTAAAACGCCACTTATTATAGGGAGCAAGGCAATTTTAAGCAAGTAAAATATGCCTTTTATCAAGCATTTACTTATCCGGCAATAAAGAACGCTCTACAGAGTGAATAAAGTCTCGCGAATACATTAATAACAAGGCGTTTATATCGGCGCATTTGCTAATGAGGATTAAGCAAATGCGCCTTATGCCATTTTTACTTACTTGTTTAACGAGTTTCTTAAATCATTTTTAAATAGCTTATTCACGCTTTAGCTTGCAAGCCATTTATAGAAAAGTATTTATGCGATACATTGGCGAATTTGCTGCGCCATCGTTTGCCAACCGCTGATGAAATCTTTACTGTTGCTCATATCTTCTGCTTGTACCGTACTTTTAACCGGTTGGAGCTTGGCGAGCAAGCCTTTGGCAGGACTGCTTGGACTGACCAAACACATTTGCTTGGCTGGGCGCTGCTCATGTAGCCAGCGTAGTTGACTGGCCTTTGGTGCTAAATGATGATCGGTACTTAAGCTGCCAATCAACTGTAACTTAGCGCTGTCTTCCATATATTGATAAGCATCGTGATAGGCCCAATACGGCAAAGGTTTTTGCGCGTGGTTTGCATTGGCTGCGGCCACTGCCCTATTCATGCGCTGAGCAAATTTTTGCGCATTGGCATGATAAAGCGCTTTATATTGCGGATTGGCATGACTATGAATGACGGCAAGCGCACGGGTAATGGCTTTTGCGTTTTCAGGATCGAGCCAAATATGCGGGTCAAGCGTGCCAGCGAGTGGTTTACCTTTAATATCACGGAGCGGATGACGTTTAAAGGCATCAAACTTAAATAAAGCAATCGAGTTGGGCGCGCTATTTAGGGTGCTGGCCAAGTTATTCTCTAAGGGTTCACCAAACCAGACCACAAACTTACTGTCCTGAATCGCTTTGATATCGCCCGGGCTGATACTACCGTGATGCCCCACCTCCCCTGCTTGCAATAACTGCTTGGCAGATGGCGCACCTTCTGTGACCGCTTTGCTTAATAGAAACAGGGGATAATTGCTCACACTGACCGTTGCCGCTTGCGCGCTCATCATTAACGAGCCAAATATAATGACGCCTGTCGCTAATAAGCGCTGTAAGCTCATCGGTAAACGTATAAAACTTTTAAAAAATGAAATCATAATGGCTGCTTTTAAAGGTCAATAAATAATAATAGTGCGAATAATCGTTTTGAGACGTTATTTTGATTAAAATAGGCGTATGTACCGATAGGTTCAAACGCGATATTCGCCTTTGCATATTATTATGTTATACTATAACAATATAAAAAACCATCATAAAATGCGCCTTATACTGAAGTGCCTTGTAGATATAAAGGTGATAATTATAAAAGCGCTGGGTCATTTTTAGGAGCTTGCTTCATGTCTAGTCACTCACCCGTTTGCGATCATGTACACGATGTGCAAGATTTTACGCCGTCCGATGTGAATGAGCGCCTTATGGCCGCAAAAGAGCAATGTCGCGCAAGCGGTGCGCGCTTTACGCCGTTGCGCCAACAAATCTATCAGTTGGTGTTAGAAGCCAATAAGCCTGTGGGTGCGTATGATTTGATCACGCAGCTGCAGCAAATGCGCCTGACCGAGCCTGAAGCCAAAACTCCTGCTTCAACTAAGCAGAAAAACAATCAGACGCCAAAAAACGTCGCACCGCCAACTGTTTACCGCAGCTTAGAGTTCTTATTAAGCGAAGGTTTGATTCATCAGCTAACCTCTATCAATGCTTATGTGCCTTGCTGTCATCCCCGCGCCCAGCATACGGCAGCATTTTTAATCTGTGCGCAGTGCCAGCGTGTGCAAGAATGCAGCAGTTTACCGGTGCAAGAAATCATGAGCTTTGCGCAACAAGATGTCGGTTTTATGGTGGAGCGCAGTGTCATTGAGCTCAGTTGTCGTTGCCAAGCGTGCCAATAAAATAGTTGATTGCCAATATTTTAGGTTGACGCTTTTACCCTTAGCGATGCTTTTATCCTAATTATTGTGGTTCCATTACTCACATATCACTAACATATCAGTACTGCCCTATGAGCCTAGCGACTTCCCCAACCAAGCCATCCTCTGCCATTAATATGAGTGATAAGACGATGAATAATGCCACCAAACTGCTAAGCTTAAGCGATATCAGCTACCATATCGGGCAGCAACGCATCCTCTCGCATATCGATATCGATATTGCCGTCAATGAAACGGTCAGCCTTATCGGTCCTAATGGCGCGGGCAAATCGACGCTGGTAAAGCTGGTTTTGGGTTTAATCGAGCCAACAAGTGGACAGATAACACCGCACCAAAAGTTACAGCTCGGTTATGTGCCGCAGCGCTTTACGGTCGCGCCTATTTTACCGTTACGCGTGTGCGATTTATTGGCCCAAGCAGACAAAAAGCGCTTAACCGCTGAGCAGCGTCAATTTATATTTGAAAAATTATCTTTAACGCATTTGCTATCACGGCAAATGCTGCACCTGTCAGGCGGTGAAACCCAGCGGGTGTTGCTGGCGCGCGCCTTGCTAGACAAACCCAATTTATTAATTTTAGATGAGCCGATGCAAGGGCTTGACCCTGATACCGAGGTTTGGCTGTATCAGTTTATTGATGAGCTGCCGGAGTTTTTACGCTGCGCCATGTTAGTCGTTTCGCATGATTTGCATTGGGTGATGAAAGGTAGCAGGCGTGTCATTTGTCTCAATAAACATATCTGCTGTGAGGGACAACCAAGCGAGCTTGCCATTAGTTCAGAATTTCAAAAGCTCTTTGGACATCATTATGAGCAGCCGTATGTCCATCAGCCGCACGCTTGCGAGCATCATGCCCCAAGCGAGATATAATTAACAACCAAGCTTATTTAGGCAACAACCGCCTTATTCCTTTTTATAAAAACGTTACGGATATCTATTATGACCGCTTGGTTAGCCATCATTGCCCCTGCCTGGATTGCTGGCAGCATTTTAGCCTTACTTTCTGCGCCCTTAGGTTGCTTGGTATTATGGCGGCGCATGGCGTTTTTTGCCGATGCACTGGCGCATGGGACATTGTTAGGGGTAGCGTTGGCAGTATTATGGCAATTACCCATGGGCATTGGTATTGGCATTGTCAGTGTGATGGTGGTGCTGGGACTGGTATTAATTGATGATGAGCGCTTGCCTGTCGATGCGGTGTTGGCTGTGGTTGCCGTGTCGCTATTGTGTTTAGGGTTATTGACATTAACCCAGCTGACCGACCAGCAAGCCAATGTCTTAGGCTTCTTATTTGGCAATTTACTTGAGCTTGATTGGGCGGATTTACCCTTAATTGCAGCCAGTGTTTTGGTTGGCTTGGGGCTACTTATTTATATATGGCCGGCGCAAATCAAACTGGCTACTCATGAGGCTTTGGCACGGATTCAAGGTATTAATCCGACTCGCCAGCGGCTGTTTTTTATGGGCGTATTGGCGGGGTTTTGTGCCATTGCCTTGCAAGCGGTTGGTAGCTTATTAATCAGTGGTTTATTGGTATTGCCCGCGCTGACCGCCCGTCTCTGGTCAGCCTCGCCAAAACAAATGGTCATTATCGCTTTAATCATTGCCCAGCTCGGCGTCACGCTTGGCGTTTGGGGCAGTATCTGGTTTGATATCCAGACTGGACTTGCTATTGTTTTAGTCCTCGCTATTTTATTTTTTATTGCGCTGATTATCTCAAAGCTAATAGGCATAAAATCAGGCACAAAATCCCTGATGGCAAAATTTTGGTCGCCACGCCACTAGTCGCCACGCCACTAAATATCCAAATATCCGGCAGCGCTTATGGCGGTCGCAGCAATTATTATCACCGTCATAAGAAAGCTATTTACTTCGCCTTTATCGAACTTTATTTCATCAATATTGCTAGAGCTTTACTCGTCATAATGTTATAAACTTTCTCTAATATTATCAAGAATATAGTTAACGACTTTTATAATAAAATAAATGCTTTCTACGGTGTTTTGATTTAACGCGATTTTGATTGATAAGGGACTAAATTCAATGCTTAGCTATCCTGCCAGCGCCATCAGCACGCCAGACGGACAGGTAAATATTCTGCAAATCACTGATTTGCACTTATCATCCCATGTGCCTGCGGCGGTTGACGAAACCAGTAGTGAAGTGGCGATTTGCCAGTACAGCTTTGAGGCAATTATCAAACAAGCGTTAAGCGAAGATCGTCGCTGTGACTTAATCATTGTCACAGGCGATTTGGTCAATAAAGTACAAACTGATATTTACGACCATATTTTTAAGGTGTTACAGGCGACGGGCATTCCTTTTGCTTGTATTGCGGGCAACCATGATGTCACCGATGAAAATGACAGTGAGCTGCCATTTTTTCAGCGTGAACTGATTGCCAGACCTACCGATGAGCGCCTGCTAAGCCGACATATGATTGAGACGGAGCATTGGCAGCTGCTGTTATTAGACTCGTCCATCACTGGCAAGGTAGCAGGAGAGGTGACGACGACCGACATTGATTGGCTATGTCAGCAGCTAGAGACTTGCACGAAGCCTGCGCTCATCGCCTTACACCATCATGTGATACCGGTCGACTCTGACTGGATCGATCAGCATATGGTAAAAAACGCCGATACTTTTTGGCAACGGATGGCGGCATTTGAGCATCTGCAAGTGATTATCAGCGGGCATACCCATCAAGAGCAAGTCCGTCAGCGCCAAGGAGTGACGGTGTATAGCACGCCGTCTACTTGCTATCAGTTTCAACCTTTTGAAGACGATTTTGCTTATGATAAAAACGCCCTACCCGGATATCGTTGGTTGCAATTAGCCAACAATGGAGAGGTTGCAAGCTGGGTCGAAAGACTAGATACTTGACGACCAGTTTTATTGGCTAAAATTTGGCTAGAATAATATCGCCAGAGCCTGTATCTTATACTGTTAGACAATGTAAGAAAAATAAGCATGGTCTAAGCTTTATTTAGACAAAATTATAATAGCTAGGATGGCTAACTTGACCACAAGCTAAGTTTTCACAGTCAGGGATTTGTCTATTTATTTAACCGTAAGCATTTAAATAAATAAATTCATGACAATATACCTGACCATTGATAGGTCGCCCGCGTCCTATCGAGATAACCGTATTATTAGATCAGCTGTGTTACTTGTGTTACTAAGTGGTAAAACGTTTTATAAAGGGACAATTTATAGCGTTTGATAAATTTATAACGTCTTGTCTTTTGATATGTCGTTTTATTGAATTAATTTGAAAAAGTAGGATACCCATATGAGCACCCTGACCACGAATCCGAGTGATGTAAAGTTCACCCCTTATGAACCTGCCAAAGACGAAGAGTATATGTCTGATGAGCAATTGGCGCATTTTAAGGCAATGTTATTAGATTGGAAGCACCAACTGATTGGCGAAGCGGATCGTACCAAGACTTATATCCAAGATGAGTCTAGCGCTATGCCAGATATCAATGACCGCGCCACGCAAGAAGAAGAGTTTGCTTTGACCTTGCGTACGCGTGACCGTGAACGTAAGCTGATTCGCAAAATCGATAAATCTCTCGCCGAAATTGAAAACGATGATTACGGTTTTTGTGAAACTTGTGGCGTAGAGATTGGTCTGCGTCGCCTCGAAGCCCGTCCAACAGCAACTCAGTGCATTGACTGCAAGACTTTATCTGAGATTAAAGAGCGTCAAAACCAAGGTGCTTAAATAAGGTGCTTAAATCCAGCTAGTTTAACAGTCATTAATACTCTAATATAAAAACGAGCGACCATTTATTGGTCGCTCGTTGCGTTTTATGTTGTTGTTTTATCTTCTTGTTTTTTATTTTCCTGCGTTTTATACATTCCCATTTATAGATGAACTTGATGCTTATTGACACGCCACCAACAAAATAGGCATATTTGATAAATATCTTTTTGGCGCTATATTTATTATTCTATGTTTTTATTCTACTGATACTGCCTACTTTGAAAACCATCCATACTCCTATGCCAATTCAAATTTCAACTCCAGCCGCAGCCGCATCGTCATCACAGCCTATCGGGCGTTTTGCCCCGTCACCCACTGGTGAGCTGCATCTTGGTTCATTAACGACGGCACTTGCCAGCTTTTGTCATATCAAATCCATTGGTGGTAAGTGGCTCTTACGTATCGAAGACACTGACACGGAACGCTGCGATAGCCAGTTTACTGAGCAGATTTTGATTGATTTGGAGGTGCTCGGGCTACACTGGGATGGCGATGTCATTTACCAATCTGAACGCATTGATATTTATAATGATTACTTATCTTCAAGTCTCTATCCGCTGACCTACGGCTGTCAGTGCTCACGCAAAAGTCTTGAGCGTTACTGGGAGCGAAAAGCGATAGGAGAAAGTATTGACCCGCAGCAGGCAAACCAAAAACTTCTAAACAGACAACGCTATCCGCGTTGCTGTCTAGATGCAGGTTTTGATAAAGAGCAAAATAAGCTACGGATACAACTGCCAAATTATCGCATGGGCTTTAAAGATGGCATTCAAGGCGTGCAATGGGATAACCCGCAGCAAACCTTGGGAGACATGGTGGTACGTCGCCAAGATGGCATGATTAATTATATTTTAGCCGCCAGTCTGGACGATGGCTTGCAAGGCATCACACATATCATGCGCGGCTTAGATATTTTACCGATGACCACCGCCCAAATCAGCATCATGCATGCCGCGCGCTTACCGGCTATCGATCATTGGTATCATTTGCCGCTGATATGCAGTCCTGACGGTCAAAAGCTGTCTAAACAAAACCTTGCCCAGCCGATTGATACACGCGACCCAAGCAAGCTCATCGCTGAGGCTTTACAGCTATTGCAGCAGCCTGTCGTTGATAGAGATACCCCAACAAATATGCTTAAGCAAGCGATTGCACAATGGGATAACTCACCGCTAAAAAATATGCAGTCTTTAAATATGCCGAGCATTTAATAACATAGTCCTAAGCCCTAATAGAAAAAGCGCCGCTATTAGCGACGCTTTTTTATAGTTAATGATTAGAATGAGAATGTATTAAACAATCTAAAAACATTTATCACGTTATCATTAAATGGCTTAATAATAACGACACTGGCTCTTTTCAATCTCAGGGCTTTCTTTATAAATCTTTAGTAAAACCGCCACCATCACCAAGCTAATCAGCATCGATGAACCACCATAACTAAAGAATGGCATGGTCAAGCCTTTGGTCGGAATCGCCCCCATATTCATCGCCGCATTAATAATCGTCTGGGCAATAAACACCACGGCGATACCAAAGGCGGTATAACTCATGCGCATCTGGCGACGTTTAAGGGCGTTATAACTGATGCGCATGGCACTACCGATAATCAGCGCTTCAAGTATCAAGATCATCGTGACGCCAACAAAGCCCAATTCTTCACCGGTAATCGCTAACAGAAAATCCGTATGCGCCTCTGGTAAATGCGACAGTTTTTGTACGCTTTCGCCATAACCGACACCGGTAAATTGCCCACGACCAAAGGCGATTAAGCTGCGTGCCAACTGATAATCGGTATCTTGCACATCATCAAAAGGATCCAAAAACGACATCACGCGTACGAGGCGATATTGTACGGTCGCCACCATTAATACGGCGCCACCAACGGCGACAGCACCGAGCGCGATAAACTGTTTATAAGGCGCGCCAGCAATATAAAATATCGCAAAGACAGTACCGATAATAACCACAAACGAGCCAAAATCTGGCTGCGCTAGTAACAGAACGGTAATTAGCCCGACCACTATCGCAATGCGCAAAAAGCCATCCCAGCCATTACGTACCTCAAATGAGCGCCGTACCACAAAGTCTGAGACAAATATAATCATCACCAGCTTTGCAAGCTCTGCGACCTGAAAGTTAAAGCCGCCGAGCGTTAGCCAACGCTTCGAGCCGTTAATAGGCGTACTAAATAAGGTGGCAAATAACAAGAGCCCGGTAATCGCCAACAGCATAAACTGGGTTTCAGTTCTATAGAGCCTTTTTAGCGATACCAGTTTATAAGAAAAACCGGCGATAAACAGACCAATACCCATGTAGAGGAGCTGATTATAGAAAAAGTTCAGCTCGCTCATGCCGCGACTGAGCGCAAAAGGAATAGAAGCAGAAGCCACCATCAATAGGCTAAGCACCAACATACAGCCGACGCTCGATAATAAAATTGCGCGCGCTGATGGCATAGACAGAATACCATCTGAGCCAGTAGCTTGTGGCGATTGAGAGTTCGAACGAAAAAGAGAAGAGAGCGCCATAATTTTATATACACTAGCAAACGAAAAAACACGGCGTTTATAAAACGCCACCGTTTAAAAAATATGAAATAGATTTTATTTAAAAAGATAATAGCAGACAGCTAGTTAGTGACAAACCACGCTTTTTGGCAGTTTACCGTGTCAATATTCAGTACTGACATGGCAACGTGGCTGGGTTACTGCTTGGTTCGTCACCTGATTCATCACTTGGTTTACATAAGCCTTACTGCTTATATTTGACAGTAGCAGCAATTTATAAGCAAAACAATCATTTATCAAAAAACGCCTGCCATTTTTACAACGATAAACGAAACAGTATAAAAGCTGATGGTCGTGCTATCTAGCGACAAGCTCTTTTATGGCAACTTATCTGAAGACCAACTATCTGTTGACACACTATCTTAATAAACACTGCCTTAATAAACACTGCCTTGTGAGACAGTGTCTAACTGCTTAACAAGCTGACTAAAGTGCTCGCCTCGGGCAGCAAAGCCACTAAACTGATCAAAGCTGGCGCAAGCTGGTGACAAGAGCACCGCTTGTACTTGCGATAGGCTGCTTTCTGTGACCTGTTTAATCATCGCAAAAGCGCCTTCTAACGTCTGGCACTGATGTAATGAGACATCGTCAGCACGGATGCCTGCTGCTCGTAAATGCTGCTCAATCTGTTGGCTGTCTTCGCCAATAAATAGCACTTGGCTGACATACTGATTGATAAACGGCGTCAATTCACCAAATTGTTGCCCTTTGCCCTGCCCGCCTAAGATTAATAACAGCTTACCGTCTTTAGGTGCGTATACCGCGCCTAAGCCCTCGACAGCTGCCATGGTTGAGCCAATATTGGTACCTTTAGAATCATTAAAATAATCAATCCCATCGACGGTGGCGACATATTCACAGCGATGCTCAAGCCCTGTAAATGCCTGCAAGGTGTTAAGCATACTATCAACTGGTAAACCTGCAAGCTCGCCCAATGCCAAAGCTGCTTGGGCGTTGAGTAAATTATGACGGCCTTTAATGCGCAGTTTATCCGCCGAGAGCAAACGCTCTGTCCCGCGGGCTAAATACGTCTGCCCTTCTGAGTCGGTAATAAGCCCATACTGACCTTTGTCAGGGGCGTGAATGCCCGTGCTCAAACGTGGCAAATTATCCGCCACCAGCGGGCGCGTCAAGGCATCTTCACGATTGATAACCACCGATTTGGCACCTTGAAAGATACGATGCTTAGCTTGATGATAACCGAGCATATCGCCATGACGGTCCAAGTGGTCAGGTGACATATTCAGTACCGTTGCCACTTGCGCGCCTAAATTAGTCACGGTCTCTAATTGGAAACTTGATAGCTCCAGAACTGCCAACTCCATCTCGCTATTAGACAGCAAAGTCAGCGCTGGCACGCCAATATTGCCGCCCACGCCAACATTCACCCCTGCATCCGCCGCCATTTGGCCAACCAATGTCGTTACGGTACTTTTAGCGTTAGAGCCAGTAATGGCAATAATCGGTACACGGCACGCTTCACAAAATAATTGAATGTCGCTGACGACCGGAATATTCGCCTCTTTCGCCGCGGCAACTGCTGCTGTTTTTAATGAGATGCCAGGGCTGATGATAATTCGAGCGGCTTGTTGCAATAACTCTGCATCTATCGCTCCGAATTGGCGAATCTCGACCGCAGTAGGTAATTGGTCTGCTAAAGTGGGGCTCACTTGATTATCAGTCACAGCGACTTGGTAGCCTTGCGCGGTCAAATAATGCGCCACCGACAGCCCCGACTGCCCCAAACCGACCACGACTTGTAAACCACTGCCTTTATGAAGTAAGGCTTCTTTTGCGGTGCTGGCGGTCATATCTATTCCTTCTATCTATTGGACGAACAAAATTGTGTCAAGCATACGGGTTTCATAAGCAGCTTTATAAACAGCTTTTATAAGTAGATTCTATAAACAAACTGCCTATAAGCTTAGCTCTATAAATAGGCGCTATATATAGCCTGCGTAAGGCGCTTTAGATGAACAGCATCATAAAGGTATCACTCGGATTTCGGTACTGGTTTTTTGAGACTTTGTGTTATTATGCGCCTGTTTTTATATTGAGTCGCTAATGCTATAATAGCTGCCCTAATAGGAAGCGCTAGGTTAAATAGCTATTTTGACCAAGTATGCAATCTAGCATTTTAGTTTAGCATGTTGTCACACGTATCGCGCTATTGTCACATCTCTTCAGCAACGATTCATATGGTGATAATGGTATGACAGGCAAGCACTACCCTATATTGTGGCGTTTTCGTCTGACAGATTATTTATCTTCTTCTACCGCAATAGATCATCGCGGACACTTATTCATCATTTTAAAGACTGTCATCATATTGATTATGGGTGATGGCATTTGCGATACCGTTATAAAGGTCGATAGCTAAGTAGTTAGCTAATACTCAAGCAGGTAATTACTCAAACAAATAATTACTCAAACAAATAATAGTGCCACAGCCATATGACTGCATGAGTACCTGTTTACAGAACGATTATCAGCATCTATCACGATGACTGATTTTTATAACGTAATTATGGTCGATATCATCTCGACATAGTTAATCACGATGCAATCCTTTTATCGCTAAGCGTTAACGCTCAATGATGAACGATTGCTTTTTTTGCCTCTAACCCTATGCAGTTTACTTATGACATCTTTTTTTGGCAGTTTACGTGAAGAGTGGTTTTCCAATATTCGCGGTGATACGTTATCAGGTTTGGTCGTCGCACTGGCCTTGATTCCAGAAGCGATTGCCTTTTCCATTATCGCCGGTGTCGACCCAAAAGTCGGTCTGTATGCGTCGTTTTGTATCGCCGTGGTGATCAGTTTCGTTGGTGGTCGTCCCGGTATGATTTCAGCGGCGACCGGTGCCATGGCGCTAGTGATGGTTGATTTGGTTGCCGAGCACGGTCTGCAGTATTTACTGGCGGCAACCTTATTTTGCGGCGTTATCCAGATAATCATGGGTATCTTTAAGCTTGGTAACTTAATGCGCTTTGTATCGCGCTCGGTGGTCATTGGTTTTGTCAATGCGCTGGCGATTTTGATCTTTGCCGCTCAGTTGCCCGAGCTTAATCCGATGACTGAGCGCGTCGGCATGACGGTTTATATCATGACCGCAGCCGGTTTGGCCATTATCTACTTGTTTCCGCTGATTCCTAAAATCGGACGCGTGATTCCATCGCCGCTGATTTGTATCGTTGGCCTGACCGCGGTCGCCATGTATATGAATCTTGATATCCGTAACGTCGGTAGCATGGGCGATTTGCCAGATTCTTTACCGGTATTTTTATTACCTGATATTCCGCTCAATTTGAATACCTTATTGATTATCGCACCTTATTCTATCGCGCTTGCCGTCGTAGGTTTATTAGAATCTATGATGACCGCAACCATTGTCGATGAATTAACTGATACCCCAAGTGATAAAAACAAAGAATGCCGCGGTCAAGGTATCGCCAACGTAGTGTCGGGATTCTTTGGTGGGATGGCAGGTTGTGCAATGATTGGACAGTCGATGATTAACGTCAAATCTGGCGGTCGTACGCGTTTATCAACGCTCATCGCTGGCGTGGTGCTGCTTATCATGGTGGTATTCTTGAGTGATTGGGTCAGCCTGATACCGATGGCCGCACTGGTGGCGGTGATGATTATGGTCTCTATCGGCACCTTTAACTGGCAGTCTATCCGTGAATTTAAAACCCATCCGATGTCTTTTAATATCGTTATGCTAGCGACGGTTTTGACCACCGTCTTTACTCATAACCTAGCGTATGGCGTCGGCGTTGGGGTGCTGTTATCTGCCTTAGCATTTGCCAATAAAATCGGGCAATTCTTAACCATCTTTAGTGAATATGACGACAGCAGCAATACTCGCTATTACTACGTGCAAGGGCAGGTTTTCTTTGCTTCAACGACGCAGTTTTTGCAGAGCTTTGATACCAAAGAAGCGTTAGACAGCGTACATATTGACGTCAGCCAAGCTCACTTTTGGGACGTCAGTGCCGTTGATACTTTGGACAAGCTGGTCATGCGCTTGCAACGTGAAGGCATTGATGTCAAAGTGGTTGGACTCAATAGCGCCAGCCGCACCCTTATCGATCGTTTTTCGATTCATGATCGCCGAGATATTGGGCTCTTGGATTAAGCAAAACTGCATGGGTGTTATCAAGCTGAGATAGACATTTGGTTTATTCATCAGCAATTATATTGGTATATAAAATCAGGCTCGTTGGTTAAAGGATGACTTTAACCAACGGGCCTGTGTTTTCATTATTGAGATATGTGGTGCCTTTATGAGTAATTTGAAGCCAGATAGCGTGATTGCTTGCTTGGATTGTCCTGATCATGTGCAAGCCGTATTGGATGCCAGTATGTGGGCGTCTATTCGTCTGCAAGCACCTATTGGCCTGCTGCATTCCGTACCAAGTTTACAACAAAAAGCCGCCGTTGATTATTCCGGCTGCCTAAATATTGATGATGAAAATGTCTTGCTCGATCAATTTACGGCAAAAGAACATTTTAGTAATAGTGAGCTAAAAGCCCAAGGTAAGCTGCTGCTACACCAAGCGACCACTTACTGCGAGCAGCAACCTCATAAGTTTAAAACCTATACGTTACATCGGCATGAAAACTTGAGTGATAGCATTGATTACGTCGATGACAAGGCACAATTAATCGTCATCGGTCATCATGTCACCTGCAAATCAACCTTAAGCCAGCTTATCCGCTTGAGCCACTGCCCCATTTTGGTGACTCATGCACCATTTTTGCCCCCAACCACGGCATTATTTGCTTTTGACAATAGCCCTACTTCGCATAAATTGCTCAATTGGCTGTGTAAAACGGCTCTTGTGCGGGCATTGACCGTGCATATCGTCATGGTTGCCAAAGAAAATTCAGAAAACTGCGATGCCTTACGCGAAGCGTATGCGCGCCTTAAGCAAGCTGGCATCAAATGCAAAAAGGCCTTGCTTGACTGCCGCGATGTGACTGCCGCCTTAAACTATTATCAAAGTAAAAATGATATTGGTCTGCTAATGACCGGTGCTTTTGGGCAACCACGTTTGCTTGAATTGCTAAAAGGTAGCGAGACCAAAAAACTGCTTGGTAGCACCAAAACCCCGTACTTACTCTTCCCCAAGGCTTAAAGCCGCTCGTTTATTTGAATACAGAGGCTGAATGTTAAGCGTGATTCATCGCGCTTTACTATCGTATTTAGCTTAAGCCTCTGTAACCTCTTCCTGTCACGCCTCCTCGTTTCTTTGCCCTCACCTTTTATCAAATCATCACATGAAATAAAGTGATAGCCTCCCCAAGTGCTTAAAAAGTTGGTTATAATAAAGTTTTCGTTCATGCAACGTTAAAGGTTGATTTCTCTAACTTATACCAATAACTGTGCTATTTATTGTTATGGTATAAGCGCTATTCTTTGTCATACTGATGAGTGTTTTTAAGCCTATGTGCGCAAACCTACCTACCCCCTTGAGTAGGTTTGGCACAATTCTTGAAGCGCTAACCATAAGCATGACAATAATATGCGGCAGCAAACTGCCTCTATTAACCTGCGACATCACCCATATAAGGATTTTTTTATGAAGCTAATCACTGCGATCTTAAAACCGTTTAAGCTCGATGATGTGCGTGAAGCGCTTTCTGACATCGGTGTGAAAGGTGTCACCGTCACCGAGGTTAAAGGTTTCGGTCGTCAAAAAGGTCATACCGAGCTCTATCGCGGCGCCGAGTACGTGGTGGACTTTTTACCTAAAGTAAAAGTCGAAGTGGCGGTGATGGATGAGATGGTCGAACCTGCTATCGAAGCCATTACGCGTATCGCCAGTACTGGCAAAATCGGTGACGGCAAGATATTCGTGACCAATCTTGAGCAAGTCATTCGTATTCGTACGGGTGAGACAGGTCCTGACGCTATTTAATAGTTAAGCGCCAGACCACCTATAAACACTGATTTATAGGTCATCTCGATAGCTATATTGCATATATTCAAGGGGGAATTAACATGCAAAACCAAATCTTTGAGCTCCAGTACGCGCTAGATACGTTTTATTTCTTAATGTGTGGGGCGCTGGTCATGTGGATGGCAGCTGGCTTCACCATGTTAGAAGCAGGATTGATACGCTCAAAAAATACCGTCGAAATCCTCACCAAAAATATCGCCCTCTTTGCCACCGCCTGTACCATGTATATGATATGCGGTTATGCCATTATGTATGATGGCAATCTGTTTTTGAGTGGTATTGCTGGCACTGAAACTTTAGTAGCAGATGCATTAGCGACCTCAGCTAAAAATGGCTTTGCTGGCGATGCCGTATATTCGGCCGCCTCTGATTTTTTCTTCCAAGTGGTTTTTGTCGCCACCTGTATGTCAATCGTTTCAGGTGCTGTAGCTGAACGCATGAAGTTATGGTCTTTTTTGCTGTTTGCCGTTGTCATGACCGGAGTTATTTATCCATTAGAAGGTAGCTGGACTTGGGGCGGTAAAGCCGTGTTTGGCCTATTTAGCCTTGGCGATTTGGGATTTTCTGATTTTGCTGGCTCAGGTATCGTCCATATGGCAGGAGCTGCTGCTGCGCTATCAGGCGTATTACTGTTAGGGGCGCGTAGAGGTAAATACGGTCCCAATGGTGAGATACGTGCTATCCCTGGGGCCAATTTACCCTTGGCTGCACTTGGCACCCTTATTTTATGGATGGGCTGGTTTGGTTTTAACGGCGGCTCAGTGCTCAAGCTTGGCGATATCGCCAGCGCCAATGCGGTTGCGGTGGTGTTTTTAAATACCAATGCCGCTGCTGCGGGTGGAGCCATCGGCGCCCTTATTATCGCGCGCATTATCTTTGGTAAGGCAGATTTAACCATGCTCTTAAATGGTGCATTAGCCGGTCTTGTCGCTATCACTGCTGAACCCTCTACGCCATCAGCGCTTCAGGCAACGCTATTTGGAATGGTGGCAGGCGTCATCGTTGTACTATCCATCTTAATATTGGATAAAATAAAAATTGATGATCCAGTTGGCGCTATCTCGGTGCATGGCGTGGCAGGCTTATTCGGTCTACTAATTGTCCCTCTGACCAATCCAGCCGCTACATTGCTCGGTCAAATTGCTGGTGCTGCGACCATCTTTACTTGGGTGTTTATAAGTAGTCTGATAGTCTGGAGCATCATTAAATTTGTCATAGGTCTGCGTATCTCTGAAGAAGAAGAATATCAAGGAGCAGACATTGCTGAATGTGGTATGGAAGCCTATCCAGAGTTTATAAGGTAAGCCTACTATCTACGATGGTTTTATTGAGGACTATTTTATCCACAATAAGACCATCATTAATAAAATTGGCATTGATAAAATCGGTATTAATAAATTTCACATTAAAAAAACATCATTGATAAAAGCGCCATCATTAAAAATCCCGCATAACCTTTCGGTCATGCGGGATTCTTTATGCTTTAAAATTTTAACACTTTATCTTTCTATCAAGTCTAGTTTACGTTAACAACCAAACTTCATAAGGCAGAATTATAGCAGTTTATTTCTTTTTCCACGTTTGGCTACGTGAGAATGGACCGATATAACCTTTTAGTTTTAAAGTGCTGCCACTTAGATTAGCAGTCATGCGATAGTCTTTATTTTTTTCAGGGTCAGTAATCGTACCGCCACTGTATTTACCACCACCGTCAGCTTTCAGACCAGAGATAATCGTCATGCCAACATGCTTTTTACCTTTTTCTGAAGTCGTGCTGATAAGCTTACCCGTTAGGACGCCGTTAGACTCAGTGATTTTAACCACGCCTTTTGGCTGGCCTTCATCAAAAGTCTGCCAAGTAGTGTTGTGTAATGGGTCAGCGGCGAATGCCATGCTTGCTAAACTGATACCAGCAACTGCTAAAGTGGTTTTTGCGAATAATTTCATAAATTGACTCCCTTCATTCAATGATTACTAGAAACGTTGTGTTTCTGATGTCCTACGCTTATCCTTTTATCAACAATCTTTTATTGCAAGCTTGCAGCTCTATCCTAAGTTTCAGTTAAAAGCCGATATTAATATCTTATTAATGCTTAGCTTTGCAAAAAAGGTTTGATCGACATAAGCGATGTCTTGACCCATTATAAGCAATTTTTAGATTTTGCCTAGTAATTTTTTTATAGTTTATTATTACTATAAAATCAAAAGCATATCAAACAGTTACAGGAACGGATTGTCTATAATTTTATCCGCTTGGTCATCTTTTTCTTTTGACTTATCATCGTAATTACTATATTGACTGCGGTTTTCAAATGCCAGCATAATTTTACTAGTGAGCTCGTGTAGCTGCTGTGCTTGCTCATATCCCGCCTCATTAAAGACCAGATTAATGTCGCCATAAATAATGATTTTATCTTCTTGATTTTCAATAACCAAATCACCAATCTGCATACTCTGGTGATTATTTGCAAATGGATCAATCATCTCGTCCTCCTTTACCTTAACAGCGCATTACCCAATCTTTCAATGCTGTGGGGATTTAGTTACATTTAAACCACTTATGCCTGTAATTGTGCCATGAGCCAGTCAATGATTGCTAGGACAAATAGCATCCAAACCGGTTCTTCTTGGGGAGTTTCGGGCAAATCTGAGCTGTCACCTGCCTTTAATGGCAAATCAAACGCTTGCGCTTTGGTTTGGGCATCTAATACCGGTAACACATCGATGCCAATCTTGGCGGTTAATTCATCGAGACTAATCACTTCTATACGCTCTGATTCATCATTGGGCGCATAATATACGCCTGCTTGGTTACTTGCAGGTATGTAAACCGCTTTAAAGAAATGACTGGGTACCAGCACACGATCCGCCAGTTGTTTGGTTTTTTTACTGGTAAAGGCCACTCCCGTAATGGTGTAAACCTCGCCGTATTGCTGGGTTAGATAGCGCGTGGCAGACTCAATATTACGCCAAATATAGCGATTATTACGCGGTGATTGCGGCGCGATGTTAGCAAGGCTAAAACTATCATACTGCTGGCTGCGATTGGCCATATTGCCATTGGGCGCTAAATGCCCGCGATCATAACCGGAGCCTGAATAATCAGACAGTTTGGCGCGCATGGATTTTGGCAGGCGGCTTTCTTCATGAAAGCTGTCTTCTCGGTCAATCTCTTTGGCTTGCTGCAAGCGCTTGCGGTCGAGGTATTCTGCTGACCACAGCGGGGTGCGTGATACGCCCGAGTACATAACGGCAAAACCGTCCATACATAGCGCTTGGGTGTTATCACTGAGCTTAGGATTGGTAAATTCAGGATAGACGCCGCCATAAAAAGACTGGCTACATTGGCTCAGGTCATCCGCTTGTGCAGACGATATCCCTATTAAGACAGTGAATACTGCCATTATGAGGTTAATTTTAACCCGTGCTTTATCTTTAAAAAAACTTATCATGCCACTTTCAACCATCTATGCCTGCCATTACGTATGCGCTATCCTAGCAGGCAGTTACCAATAAAGAAAGATGCGGCGTAAGTGGTGACATTTTAAATGCTATCCGCTATACTTAGGCAGCCAAAAATCTTGGTCTTGCAAAAAACGGTGAAGTGGGTGAGTGGCTGAAACCGCACGCCTGGAAAGTGTGTATACGTTCATAGCGTATCGAGGGTTCGAATCCCTCCTTCACCGCCAATCTTATTAAAAACCCATTTTCCCACCTCGCCCCAATTCTACCCATATACCAGTTAAGCCCTTTATAAATAACGCGTCTAGCGTTTTTTTTATGCCCACTATTTTCCCAACTCCACCCAATGGGACCCACCTATCACATCGCTTGTGTTGGTCTATTCGTTGGTCTATGATTCAATTAGACCTCAAAAAGACCAACATTTAATAACTTTATGATTCAACTTTAGACCAACGTTTTTGTTGTATCGCTTGATTTATATAGCTTGTAGCCACAGGGGATAGACCAACATGTTAAGCGATAGTAAGATTCGCAAGCTCAAACCAAGTGAGAAATGCACACCTTCACGTCCTGACAAATATAGTGATCAGCATGGGCTACAGCTTTTGGTACGCAGTACAGGTACAAAGACATGGATAAGCGCCTATCGATTTGATGGCAAGCAGACACGCCTCACACTTGGTACTTATCCGATAATGTCATTAGCTGAGGCTAGACAAGCCAACACTGAGATCAAGACATTACTTGCTGACAGCATCGATCCAAAAAATAAAAAGCGTCAAGACAAGCTTGCCAATATCCACGCGCAAAAATTTAATGACTACGCATTAGATTGGCTCGCTGAGCGTAAACGTAACGTCAAGTCACGTACTTATCAGCAAGACTATAACCGTATGCATAAAGACGTATTGCCCCGCTTTGAAGGCATTGCGCTAAAGAATGTAAGCTTTGAAGATTGCCGAGCAATGGCAGATGAGATCGAAAAGCGTCTGAACAAGAACGGTGAGCCGCCACGTGAAGTGACTAGACGCACGATTGATCTGGTGGCTAATGTTTTAAGGCGTGCCAAACGCGAACGTATCATTGAGCAAAACCCAATCGATGATTTAAAGGCACTCTATCCTAAAGCCAAAAGCCAGCACATGAAGCATGTGGATATCCATGAGCTGCCTGCCCTACTCCAAGCTATCGAGGGCTACCATGGTCACAATCAGACTCGCTTAGGTATGAAATTCTTAGCCTATTCATTCTGTCGTACCATTGAGCTGCGTATGATGAAATGGGCGCATATCGATTTTGCTAACCGCTTATGGCGTGTTGATATTGATAACCTTAAAGTAGCGCGTAAACATGTCGTACCGCTGTCAGATCAGATGCTAGCCATACTAGATGAGATGAAACCCATCACAGGGCAGTATGAATATGTGTTTTACCACACTGGTATGCACCAACCGTATAGTGAAGAATTTATCAATAACGCGCTTGATATTTTAGGTTATGCTGGCAAACAGACGGGGCACGGCTTTCGTCACATCGCCTCCACATACCTAAATGAGCTTGGCTATAGGGGCGATGCGATCGAAAAGCAGATGGCACATGACAAAAAAAACGATATCCGAGCGGTCTATAATCATGCTCAGCACTTAGATGAGCGCCGCAAGATCATGCAAGTCTGGGCAGACTTTTTAGACTTGCTCAGAGACACAGGCGAAGTTGTTGACTTTCAGATAGCACGGCAGCAAATTGAGAAGTCGTTAGAAAGCAAACGTCCTGACTCATTACAAAATGCTGATAAGCAAACCTTGATCAAAGCATTGTTAGATCAAGGGATCACAGCAGATGAGCTGCAAGATTATGTTGATAATAGTTAAAATTATCAGAGACTACGAATAGTCAAAAGATTAGAGAGGTCTTCCCGCCCTCTTGTCTGTAATAAATCTTGAGTTACGTTCAAAAGGGCATTCTTCATCTATAGTCTGCTCGTCACGGCTTTGTTGAGGAAAAAATGGCTGTACTAGCCCCCTGTTATGACTTGTTTCAACAGCATCATTTAGCACAAATTTATTAAGGTGTGGAGTTGAATGACCTAACAGGTCATCACACGTATTATTCGGCTCTCCTTTATCGTCAATCCGTGAGGTTTCTTCAGAGATGAGTAGTTTCTCACTATGCTCGCTACTTGACTCCTGCTTATCTTTGGTTAGCGAAGTGTCATCAGAAATGGCCTCTCTCTCAGTATGTTCGCTTTGCAAATTAGAGGGCTGTACTAGAGGTATCTCATCAAAAGCCTTAAATTGATTAGGAAAAGGTGGGTCTAACTGAATTTCTTGACACATCATCTGACCATAAGCAGATTCAACTAAGTCGTTTAAGACTTCACGTTGTGTTTTACCATAAGCCTTAGCAAGATACTTTAGGTTTTTCTTATTGTCACTGGTAAGATTTATACCCTGTTCTTTCTTAATTTTATCACGGTCACGCTTCTGCTTCGCATTCCAAGCGTCATACATATTTTTTATAAATAAGGCTCTACTATTTATTTTCTGTTCATCTAATATAACATTCGTTATGTCAAACCAATAATTATCTAACCTCCAATAGTCAAGTGAAGCCAATATATGATCAAGCCTACTAGTTGTATCTGCTGCTTTAAAAAAAATAGTATCACTACAGATTAAAGCTTCTTTATAACCATCTTTATTGATTTCTTTTGATTCACCTTTTGTCAGATTTTTTTTGATATTTTTGGTCAATTCTTTTTCATTTTTTCTCTTTTCTTTATTTGCTAGCAAATTATTAATGTCATGTTTTTTTCGCATATACTGGTACAGATAACTTATTTTATTACTATTGCTACCAATCAACCATTTGACATCTCTTGGATCAACTTTATTACGAAAATAGGCCTCTTTTAAAAAATTCAAAGATACTTTTTTTTCTGAAACGAGCGACTCATTATCAGTATTGTGACCTGCCTGAAGACTTCTTCCTCTAATAAATAAATGCTTATTGTAAATAACATTATGAACAAAAATTGTTATATCAGATTCTATAAAAATTGATTCGGTCAGGATATTGTGTTTTTTTAAAACCATATTTAACCATAATGCTGCTCTTTTATCCTCGTAAAACCACTTGACATAGGACAGCGGTATGCTGTTCTCAGCACTAGCTTCTAAAAATATATTCAAACTTCTAGAGTCATACCTTTGCTTTTTTAAGATTCTTATCAGTTGTAATTTACAAAACGAATCATCTTTTAGTATGTTTTCTGCTGGTAATCGAGCTCTCGAACGTAGCTCAAAGAGGCACCAATAGACATTGTATATGCTAAGAGCGTTAATTCTTTTTTCGATATATTCTTCCTTTTTTCTATCTAGCTCACTTAAGCTTTTCTCATCTTCAATAACATTCATTCTTATTATAATTCCTTATATAATAATTAAAAGTAAAATAAAGACGCAAAATTATGTATTATTAAAAGATCATTGAAAGGTCATTAAAACGTCGGTAACTTTGTTAGGTTATGTCATATTCCATATGGAGTCAAACACTATTAATCACATATAACAAGGCAACTTTCTATCAGCTAACTCCATCTTCACCTTCTTCCCTAAAACACAGTAATTTGCTGTGTTGGGTTTTTTATGAACCCAAGGCTGGCTTACAAAAAGATTGCCTTTGGATACCTCTAAAATCTCGGTACGATAATATAAGTTATATTAAGTATTACTTAACTAAGGCGGATGCTATCCGCACTTAGGAATAAAAAAATACACAACCCTATGAATATATGTAGCACCCATTCAACTTTATATTCATAGGAAAGCAAGCCATGATCTATTCCCCTGTTAATCACTCACAGCTTATCTCTAACGTCGACAGACTGGTTAGAGATGTACTATTTGGTACCATCAATTTTCAACAAATCAAAAGCCAATTAAATGAGTTCTATTACTCCTTCATGATTAGCCTTAATCCTGAAGACAGATACTCAAAACCTATCCAGGCATTTATAGAAAGCACCAGTATGATTATTGGTGACGCTTACGCTTATAACGTATTTTGGGATAATGAAAAGACAGTGCAGTTTATTCGGTTACTGTCAGGTTATGAGAAGGCGATAAAAAAAGACTACAGCGCGTGGCGTTATCAGAGTAATAAAAACTGCAGAAACTTAGAACCTAATATCAGAACCCTCATATCAGATCATTCAAGATTGTTGTTTGTGAGAGTGGATTTAAAATACATACCAGAGATCAGTCATCACATTACCATTCGTGATTTTGACTTTCATATGAGAAAATTAAGAGACGCCATTCATAATGGCGATACTTGTTTTAAGCATTTACTTAGCCATGCTTGGTCATTAGAACAAGGTGAAGACAATGGTGGCTTTCATTGTCATCTGCTGCTGATCTTTGATGGTGCAGAACATTACAAGGACAGTTATTTGGCTGATCAAGTGGGACAAAAATGGCAAGATATTACTGAGGGCGTTGGCTATTGCTTTATCTTAAATACTAGAGAGTATAAAGAAGGTCTTGCACGCCGCGGCATACTTGGTATCGGCATGATTCATCGTGATAACATGCAAGAAGTCGAGAATGCGGTTAATGCTGCCTTGTATTTAACCCGTCCTGATAAGCGTGATAAAAGTTATCAACGTCTTAAAGTGTCTGTGCCTAATATGAATACCTTTGGGCAAAGGATATCTCCTAGCAAGGTTAACGATCCATACAACTAAAACGCGTGGGAATCTCTCATAGCAAAATAATTACAGATATATAGCATCCCTATGTGATGAGTATCGATGTCATCGTTGCCTCATCAATCTACCCCAAAACGTGTCATCAAGGCCTGCTATAAAGCAGGCCTTTTTATGCGCTACTATCAAGGAGATCCTATGAAACCCATCTGTCCCAACTGTCATTCAGCCCATGTCATCGAAAACATAGAGACCAGTACACAAGGGTTAACAGAGCATCTGTGCTCACCAAAGATATTCGTTGGTCTTGGTATGAGCGTCTGCAAGTACTACAAGATCAATCCCATGATTGGCATGGTCGCAGGCAGCGCCCTTGCCACCGTCATTAATCTGGCACAGCAAAGACTGATGCAGCCCCCACTCATTAGAGCGGCCATCCTGCCGCGCTATTTATGCCGTACCTGTCAGCATACCTTTAGCATCTGACATGCTCATTTATTGAAACCTTCAATGATTCATGTATCAAAGCATGAAGTCAGTCAAACCACTTAATTTATTCAACAATAAAAGGAATATTCTCATGGCACATTTAATCGAATCAATGGCATACGTCGGCGAAACCCCTTGGCATGGCTTAGGGCAAGAATTATCACCCAAGCAGCCTATCGAGATCTGGGCAAAGCAAGCGGGTATGGATTGGCGTATTGAATCATCGGATGTCAGCTACATGGCAAACAATGACAAAGGGCATAACCTGATTCTGCCCTTTGCAGAGCAGAAGGTTTTATACCGTAGCGATAACTTCGAGCCGCTATCGGTGGTCAGTCAGCGCTATCAAGAAGTACAGCCCCGTGAGATTTTAGAATTCTATCGTGATCTTACCGAGCAGTCTGACTTTGAATTGGAAACCGCAGGCGTACTTAAGGGAGGGCGTAAGCTATGGGCATTGGCCCGTACAGGCCAGTCAGCAACGCTTAAGGGGAAAGATGTCAGTAATGGCTATCTTTTACTTGCAACGGCTTGTGACGGCACGCTTGCGACCACCGCACAGTTCACATCGATCCGTGTGGTTTGCAATAATACCCTAGCCATTAGCTTAGCTAACGGAAGCGGCGGCGTGGTGAAAGTACCGCACTCTACGTCCTTTGATGCAGACAAGGTCAAGCAGCAATTAGGCGTCTCGGTGAAGCAATGGGATGAACATAGCTATGAGATGAAGCAGTTATCAGAGCGCCGTGTGACCCAAGCAGAAGCCGCCAACTATCTAAGCCGTGTATTCAACGATCAGGACAATGACATCATTCTGTTTAACAGTGCTAAGAAAGAGAAAGACGCCGTGCCCAATGCTAAAGCCATGAATCAGGTCATGAACATGTTTAACGGTCAAGGTCGCGGAGCCGATCTAGATGCGGCCAAAGATACTGCTTACGGTCTGCTGTGCAGTATTACGGAATACGTCGATCACGAACGTAGGGCGATGTCGAGAGACCATCGATTAGACGGCGCTTGGTTTGGCTCTGGCGCTAAGCTTAAACAAAAGGGTTTAGAGGAATCCTTACTGATGCTGGCCTAATTATCGACGTTTAAAATCTGACCATACAATCAACCACGCCTTCGAGCGTGGTTTTTTTATGTCGTCTTTTTAATAAACAGTATTAACCAATAACCAATCTAACGAAGGAGCTCATCATGAACACAATCGCTCTAAACCATATCGCTCAGCTAAGACAAACCAAGCGTGCAACCGTTAAGGTGAAAGCGCCTATAACCACCGCTCAATCAACCACCGCTAAACGTCTGGTCAATACCAAAACCCTCAGTCATGAGGAATGGCTGAAAGTTCGTAAGCAAGGTATCGGTAGTAGTGATGCAGCAGCAGCCTGTGGTATCCATCCATATTTGTCGATGCTGGAATTATGGATGATTAAGACTGGTCGCCTGCATTCGCATCTAGATGATGGCATTGATGGCTACTCACCACTCTACTGGGGCAATACTTTGGAGCCGATGGTCGCTAAATATTATCAACAGCGCACAGGCAATAAAGTACGCCGTGTAAATGCGATCTTGCAGCATCCTGATCCTGACAATCACTTTATGCTGGCTAATTTAGATTACTCGGTGGTGGGGTCAGATGAAATACAGATTTTAGAGTGTAAAACCGCAGGGGAACATGGCGCTAAGCTGTGGAAGCATGGCGTACCGCTATATGTGACTTGCCAAGTTCAGCATCAGCTGGCAGTCACTGGCAAACAGGCGGCTCACATCTGCGTGCTGCTATGTGGTCATGAAGCGAAGATTTATAAAGTTGAGCGTGATGAGCGCTTAATCCAGTCCATCATGGAGCATGAGCGTCTGTTCTGGCAATACGTGGAGACGGACACGCCACCAACCCCTGATCATTCAGAATCTGCTGCACGAGCCTTAAAGCTGCTTTATCCAACCCCTGAGCCCTCAAGCAAGGTTGATCTGCGGGAAGATGACGGAGCCAATAAGTTGTTTGAGCAACTGCTTAGCTACCGTAACGACATGCAAGAGTTAGAGCAGCGTCACGACCAAGTGAAGCATCAGCTGCAAAGCCTCATTCAAGATAATGAAATTGCGGTATTCGAGAAAGGCGCTATTTCTTGGAAGCGCTCGAAAGACAGCACCAGTCTTGATAGCAAATCACTAACCAAAGCGCATCCTGAATTGCTTGAGCAATTTAGCAAAACCCGCCCGGGCAGTCGTCGCTTTGTCATTCTTAACGATAACTAAGCCAGTGCTCAGTCATCAATCATAATCAAGAAATTACGCCACTCACTCACATAAGCGCATAACAGCCCACCCGTCATAGGTGGGCTTTTTTATGGCAAACTAAAACACATAAGGAATATCACCATGATTAAAGGTCTAACCATAACCCCCCCCAGTTCTAGGTCGTATCAGCATTGGACGTGTCATTCAAAAGGACGGCAAACGTTTACCTGCTAAAGACGATCAATTCACCATCACCAGCCAAGTGCAGAATAAAGACGGCTGGATCAATCATCCCCTCGATGCAAAGCTACGCGCAAATAATGACGGTAAATTGAGGCAAATTCCCGTTCGTATGCTGTTTAATAATCCTGAATTAAACCTACGAGCTGAGTACACGCTATTTGATAGACAAACGGGTAGACCGTTATGTGTGGGTGACGGTGAGCAGTGCCAACGCCGCACAAACAAGGGTGTTGAGCAACTGCCATGTCCATCCCCTGATCGTTGCCCATTAGCGCAAGGCGGGGCTTGTAAGCCCTATGGCAGACTCTACGTCAATCTGTCTGAAGACGATGAGCTGGGCACGTTTATCTTTCGCACCACCGGCTTTAATAGCATTCGCACGCTTGCAGCAAGGCTGAGCTATTTTGCAGCAGTATCCGGTAATAAGCTGTCATGTCTACCGCTGCAATTAACACTAAGAGGTAAAAGCACCACACAAAGCTATCGAACGCCGATTTACTTTGTGGATCTGACATTGCGTGATGGGGTAACGCTTAAAGATGCGGTACAACATGCTGGAGCGATTGATCGTGAGCTTAGCGAACATGGCTTTGATCAAGCCGCATTGGAGGAAGCGGCTAAGGGTGGTTATAGCAATTCGTGCTTTGAGGTTGATAGTGATGGATTGTTAGACGTGGCTGAAGAGTTTTATCCAATCGAGACGGAGGATGTGAGCAGTACTCAGCAAGGGAATTATCAGAATGGGTTAGGCACTCAGAACGTGAGCAGCATTGAGCAAGGCTTACGAAAAAGCGTGACAGCAGTGAGCTAAAACCATCGAGCTAGAGATGCGACATAAGAAGGAGCTGATCATTCGGCTCCTTCTTTTATTGTTTCATACAAGGCCAGTCGCTGGACGACATGGGATGCCGTAAAAAAATATGGGACTCCGTAACTGTATGAGAAGAAAGATTCTCATTAATTTACAAAGGAGATAATCATGCAATTATTAAATGTGAACACACAACAAAACGTATCAACAGCTAGCACTTTACAGATACCTCGCATGATACCGCTCAAGCAGGTAATGCATTATACAGCGCTTAGCAGTACTACGATTTATGAGATGGTCAATAAAAAATCTGATCGTTACGACCCAACATTCCCTGTTCAAGTAAAGCTATCAAAGGGACGTGTAGCATGGGTAGAAAGCGAAGTGGCTGATTGGATTGAAAGTAAGATGGCTGCGCGGATTCACTGATCAAGGATAGAAAACAAGGCGCGTAGTGCGGCTTGTTTTTTTGCCTCCTTTTTGATCCAGTAATTTAGTAGCATGCTATATGCAATGTAGCTTTAATTAGACATATATAAAGGTTAGATACAGACTATAGCTATGGATTTAAGAAAAGAAATAGCGTTGAATATTTCTACAGCGCTATCTAGAATCTTGTCAGATAAGATCACTAGACAGACTATCAGATGGATGCAAAACTTTGATACTGCATTAAATATGGGCTATCTCAAAAACTTATGGGATGATGTTTGCTATCAGCGCCAAACAGAAAAGTCTTTTTCATGGAGTTACTACGACGATATGATTTTATCGTTTGTAGCAGCCCAGCTCAAAGAGCTAAGCAACTATGAGGTTAATGGTATTTGATTGCAAACTGACGCAATCTACGATCAGCTAGATCATATGCAATCCAACGGGATGACTACAGCTAGCGCATACCCAGAAATTAACTTGCTTTGCTATATAAGTGATATAGCAAGATATGTGATAAATGAGTATATTTATAGGCAGGCAGATAGGTGGCAAAACGATAAACTCAAACAGCTACTAGGCTATTTTTGAAACACTTTAGATATCTTAACCTAGCTACATTTAGCTATCCTTAGCTGTTTTTAGCTATCCTTAGCGCTTTGCAAGATACCAAGACCAACCTTCAGAAACGACTAAACTGAACCGCCCCGACTTTATCGGAAGTTGATTTACTTGAGCTAGGCAGCTTCACCTAACAGATTAAGATTATTACAATACCCCTTTTCAAACTCAAAGGGTCACACATAACCAATCGTACTATGCAAACGGGTTTTATTGAACCAATCCACCCATTCAAAGGTTGCCAGTTCAACATCATTTACACCGTCCCAGCTCTGCTTTAAATAATGAAACACCTCAGATTTATAAATCCTATTAATCGTCTTAGCCAATGCATTGTTGCATGAATCACCATTGGTGCCCACAGACGCAATAATGTTCGATTCGGCAATTTTATTGGTGTAGCAGATGGATAAGCACTGAACCCCTCGATCACTGTGATGAATCACCTCCTTAGGCTTATTTCTGTCTGCTATCGCCTGATTTACCGCTGCTATATCGGTGTTCATACGACTAGATACTTTCCAGCCGACAATTACTCGTGTAAATACATTAATGATAAAAGCAGTATATACCTAGCCGCTCAATGTCTTGTAAGCCATAATGTCTCATTAATCGCTCAACAGTACATCGAGCAACCTCTAAACCGTTCGCTTGCATCTGCTGCCAAACCTTACGCACTCATAACGGCATTTACTGTCCAGCCAGATACCGCTGATTTCACTGATGTAGAAATCGACATGCCACTGACGCTGTGAACACTTTTCTGGGTTGTCGCTTAAATCTTTAGCGCGATAGTAAGCTGATGGGGCAATCGGTAGTACTCGGCAGATTGGCTCGATCCCGTAATTGTTTTTATGGTCATCAATAAAGTCGACCATTACTTGGGTGTACGGCCCGTCTCTGCCTGGGCGAAAAAAGTAGCAGCCTTGTGTATAATTTCACTGGCTTGCTTAAGCTCTCTATTTTCGCACTAGAGATCCTTAATACGTTGCTCTTGGCTTTGAGCTTGTACTGAGGCAGGAATGGTTTGTTGTATGTGCTTCTTATGCCATGATCGTAGGGCTTCATATGTACAGCCAATCTTTGACGTTATGGCTTGAATGGCTGACCATGTAGAGGGGTAGTCGCTCGACGCTTCAATCCGCATGCGAACAGCACGTTCTTTAATCTCATGAGTGTAGGTTTGTCTTTTCATTGTCGTATTCTCTAAGAATTTTTAGTCTCCGACAATCCCGAGTCGGTTCAGTCTAGCCAAAGACACAACTTACATCGTAATAACATATTAGCGGACTTAACAATAGCTCAGCAACACTTTAAACATTCGTTGTACAGACAGCCCAATTGTGTCTCTCTATATTAGATATGTCAGCTTGAAGTTTAATAATTGCTGATAGCCTATTTATCAATAAAAAAAATAAAAGATGAATGAGCATAGTATTGGTATAAAGACAATGAAGCACAAACTCATAAATGGAAAAGGAAAACCATAATGGACAATCAAAATGTGAACGAAAAAAGTATGGATGAACAGTATAAAAACAATCAAAAAATGGATAATGATATGAATAACCAAACACTAAAAGGCGAATGGAACCAACTCAAAGGTTCAGTAAAACAAAAGTGGGCAGATTTAACAGATGACGATCTAACCCATATCGAAGGTGACCGTGACAAATTGGTTGGCCGTATCCAAGAGCGATATGGTCATTCACAAGAAGATGCTGAACGAGATGTAGATGAGTGGCGTAATCAAAATAAATATTGATTATTGTATCTTCAATAATCATACCCTGAAAATGTAAAAAGCCCGTGACTATGGTCACGGGCTTTTTTAGTCAGTTTAGTTAGGACTTGATCCTTTAGCTGTGTGTTATTGATGCTTCATCGTGGCTTACTACGATGCTTAGGATAACATTGTAAATTGATAGATTTTTGCGTAAATCAACGTGCTAATAAATACACCTAATCCGCTCAGCCATATCATGTATGCATGAGAAGTTGACCACTCGACTTTCCATATGATTTTACTTTCTACGCTTAGCCACTCTGTAATACTGATGCCAAGTGTCAACCAAAATGCACCTACTAGATAACCGCCCAGTACATCGCTTAGATAATGCTGGTTCAATACAACTCTGCTCAATCCGATCAAGAGGATAAAAAGAATCGCTATTGTAAATATACGAATTTTTTGAGCAAAATCTTGGTTGAATCGAATCAGTAGGTAAGCGATAAATCCATATAACGCCATAGCGGTCGTCGCATGACCACTTGGAAACGAATAAGTTTGCACAACTAATAAGCTATTAGCAGGCCTTTCACGCTGAAATAAATATTTCAACAAAGAAGTAAATGCAGTGCTGCCTAAAGTAGCAATCAATAACCCTACTATTATATAGCGTTGCTGCTTTACCCAGCAATTCACAGCAACAAACAAAACGACCAAAACGGCAATAGGGGTAGACGCAAAGCTGGTTATCAGGACGAAAAAACCAACAACGTCGGCATCGCGTAGTAAGCTCATCTGCGCCGATATAAAATAATCGATGGAAACAATAGAATTCAACGTAGCCACAGCTTCAGCCAATGCAATGAATAACACCAGCATGCAACCTATCACTACCCATAGAAATGTCAGTGACAGCCCATAAAAATCCCGTAAATCAAACCGCCGAGACATTATCACATCCAGCTTGGGATACTTATCTCTGAATTGAATGATATGTTTATTTTTTGCAAGGTTCCGTTTTGTCCTCACCCAACAGCGGATTGCTTGAGTAAAAAGATGCTGACCATAACGAATAACCACATACTGAAAAACCAATAGAACAGAGATAACCAGAAAAATCAGAAGACCTAAGGCGAACAATGGCTGATTTTCTGATATTAAAGATATCATTATTGAACCTTTTCCGAGAGTATTCTGAACCCTGAATAATTACTTTCTAGTTAAAGCTCTGGATAGAACTTCTGTTTAAGTCACTAAGTCTTAGTTAGTAAACGATATTGAGTGATGCTACACTCAACAATGAAGTGATCTAGTTGTAAAGATATGATGATCTTAACCTATTAGGCATAGCTGTCTGTCTCAAGTAAATCAACCACCGATATAGTCAGAGCGATTCAAGCTGATCACAACCTTACAGAAACCCTTTAATCTTTAATGGATTAGACCTCTTGCATAAGTCATCGCTAGCGCCTGTAGCTTCGTCAGTTGAAGTCAATGAACTGGTACTTTTGCAAGAGGTCTATTGTGCATTTTCTGATACTTACTGCACTCCATCTGCTGGTGTTTGATCTAAGTTCGAGTTATTTTCATTGACAGTAACCGTATCATCAGCCTTCTGATCATTTTCTACACTGCCATTACTAGAATAGTACGCTGTACCCCCCGCACCTTCTACATCCTCTGTGGAAGCAGGGGCTTGATCTTCAGCCTCGGTTGCTGTTTGCACAGGTGTCATTTCGCTAGATTCTGTATTAGGAGCTGGCTCTTCTGTTTCACTGCTGCAAGCGCTGAGACCAAAGAAACTCACTAAAAACATTATCCATAATTTATTTTGAAGCGACTTAGTAGGTACTGATGTTTTCATTTTAATATCCTTATTATAATTAAGATCGAAATATTTAAAAAAACTCTAGGAAACCATCATACAGTCATTGAGCTGAGCCAATTTAAGTACTAACGCAGACCATTTACTCTTTTTATCATTTATTGCTGTCATTCTTTTATGAAACCAAAATAACGCTCAACTAACAAGTTAAACCTAACAGACAAATTTAATGTTTTCACGTGGTGAAAGGTAAGAGTTTGTTAGCTTGTGTGCCATATATTTTTTTAAAGAACATATGGTTCTTATAAATACCTAGGATTTAAAGTCATAGTACAATCGCCATTTGGGGATATGGGAAAGCCATTTCCAATTCTCCACATGGCACTATAAATTTAGCTATACGGTGTATACCAAGGAAAAACAAAATGGATTGGATAAGTATTTTTATTTATGACACTACATGGGCTTTTGCGGCAGAAATAGTCATACGTACCACCATTATGTTTTGCTTGATCATTTTGTTATTACGAAGTACAGGCAAGCGCGGTATCCGCCAACTTTCAATTTTCGAATTAACTATAATTTTGGCACTTGGCTCTATCGCTGGTGATCCAATGTTTACAGAGGATCTGCCACTTATCCAAGCGGTGCTCATCATGAGCCTTGTCCTTTTTCTCTATAGACTTTTTACGTGGTTCAGCACAAAACATAAGCTTTTTGAGCTGTTATTAGAAGGCAAACCTACTTATATCGTAGAAAATGGCATGTTAATAATGGAAGATGTCAAGAAAGGTAAAATGTCGCACGATGAGTTCTTTAGCGAGATGCGCCAACAAGGCGTGCGTCACTTAGGACAAGTGGAAGTAGGATTGCTCGAAACAGATGGTGAGTTTAGTGTATTGTTATTTCCACACGAGGACACACAGTATGGACTACCCATTTTTCCTAAAGAGTTTCAGGCTACGAAAGCCATAAAGGATGGTCAGCTCTATGCTTGTATGCATTGCGGTTATGTCGAATGTATTTCAGCGCCAAATGAAGAATGCAATCGTTGCCATCATTCAAGAGGATGGGCTAAAGCTTTAAATAATAAGATTGTAAATTAGTCAGTATGGCGGTTTACCACCTCAATAATGCTCTTACAAATAAGACTATTGATGCTGCGTAGCTTTTGCTCAGGCGCGCCTTGACAGATGCTGCGAAAATCATAAAGCTCATCTTTATAACCAATGCAATAAAAAAACGTTCCGACAGGCTTCTCCTCCGTTTCAGAGCCTCCAGGCTTTAATAAACCTGTACAAGCGACATGCAAGTCGGCATCAAACATTGTCTTAGACTTATTAACCAGTTCTTTTGTTACCTCTAGTGATTCAGGCGTACACTCAGCAATTAATTGGCTTGATATATTTAACACGTTCTTTTTTATCGCAACGTCGTAACATACCAAGCCGCCCATTAATATATCGCCTGAATAAGGACTCATAGAAAAGCGATGCGCTAGATAGCCCGCGGTCGCACTTTCAATAAAAACTATGGTTAATTGCTTATCTGCCAACAACTTTGCACAGCTATTAGTCACAACGCCCTCCATATCAACATTAGAACAATCAAGGCTATTACAGTCCTTTCCTATTAAAAACTCAATTCATATCGTGATGAATTTGCGTAACAGTCTTTTTTAATTAGGTTTGCACTAGCAAAGGTAGAATAGGTAATAGTTTAGGTTCCGTGATCTGATTAGATTAGGGCATGCTATTTTTCTCGATAACCACTTTAAAGCATTTGGTTTGGTATTCTATTATGTCAATTATGACTGTGTCTGATGTCAGTATACTTTTTAGAACACCGCTAAATAATTATTAGTAACTATTGTTACAAATTACCTTTAATTTGAATCCGCTTTATTCCACTATAATAAGAAATCAGTCATCAACAAGATAAGGTAAATTAATGCATCAAATGAGTGAGTGGGTGCTGGCTATCATGGCAAAGTTTGGCTATGTCGGCATTTTATTCGCTATGTTTGCTGAAAATGTTTTTCCGCCTATACCATCTGAGCTTATTATGCCAGCAGCAGGTTTTTCGGCCGCTAGAGGTGATTTAAATATACTATTAATCATAGTAGCCGGTACGTTTGGTAGCGTCCTTGGTGCATTACCTCTTTATTATCTGGGAACTTTGTTCAATAAAGAACGCTTAATGGTATTTACTGAAAGGTACGGAAAATACGTATTTATTAAGTCTGAGGATGTTTCGTTGTCCAATGCGTGGTTCGATAAACATGGTAAGAAAGTGGTCTTTTTTGGCCGCATGGTACCTGGTATTCGTTCATTGATCTCCATCCCTGCGGGGATGAATAAGATGCCAATGGCCTCTTTTTTAGTATTAACGGCTTTGGGATCTAGCATTTGGACGACAATATTGGCCCTAGCAGGATTTTACTTAGGTAAAAATTATGAGGTCATTACGACTATGTTAGCGCCTTACTCCAAAGTTTTCTTATTGCTTGCCATAGTCATTATTATTGTTTGGTTTATTAAACGTCGACTGTCTGATCAGCATAGTAGTAATAATATTTAATACAAAACCGATTTATTTGACTTCCAAATTTTAATGGTTTTTTTAAATAAAACACAGCTACTGTAACCCTCAACCATCGCTACTCTTCACCTATGTTTTCTTCCCTATACTGAAATTATAAATACAGTAGATGGCACAACCCATCTGTCATAAAAAACACTCAAAGACAAAGGATAACATCATGAAAAACTTATCAACTCTAAGCAAATCTATCATTATGGTACTTAGTATTGCAGGTGTTAGCTCCGCTGCTATCGCTGTAGGGCAAAGCACCACTACAAGAACCGAAGTCAGTAAGGCTGTAGCAGCGGCACAAAGCAAGGTCAGTCTTGAGCAAGCCATTGTTATTGCTAAAAAAACCATTAAAGGTGATGTTGTTAGCGCTGACTTTGATCAAAATGACCATTCAGCAGGTGGCAATTACGAGGTTAAGACTATCGCTAATAATACTGAATATAAAGTAAAAATAGATGCCAATAGCGGTAAGGTTTTAAGCAATAAGCAAGAGAAACTTGATAAAGAAGATATAGCAGAATATAACGCGATGAAAAAGTCTAAGACCAGTTTGAACCAAGCAATACAAAAAGCGAACCAAAGTGTGAAAGGAAAAGTCATTGAAGCAGGGTTTGATATGGATTTTGGCAAACCTGCCTATAAGATTGAGATTATTAAAGGCACTCAAGTACATAAAGTGGTTGTCGATAGCATGACTGGTAAGATTATTCGTAGCCAAGTAGAAGCAGCTGATAATGATGATTAATATTACAGTAAGTCGAACTGATAAATAAGTTAACACCCATGTCTAATGATTTCTAAAAGGCTCTAAGCGCCATCCCCAGATCGCTTAGAGCCTTTTGGTTTAGCGCGGCCACTATAAAAATGTGTTAGTGCAGATTAGGATGGCTGTGATGATTACAGAAAATTGAATCAATAATATACTGTTGAAATTGCGCCTAAAACAAGTTGATTTAGCTATTTTGAGCCTCTCCTAAAGGGAATGTAACTGCTTATAATACACTAACAGGAGAATAAGCAATGACTACTCAATCTGACATTAAAAAACTGGCCGGGCAAATGGCTGGTAGCATGAATAGCTTTGATGACATCAAAGCTATTCAAAAGCAGCTCATACAATCCTTTATCGACACTATAAATAGTAGTAATGCTGAAGAGGGACTGGTTATCTTTAATAAAGGCGTATTTCACTAACTGTGATTTGCGAAGTACACGGTGGTCTCATTCGAGCATAGCTCTTATCTTGCGTCGGGGCGAAGCAGTGCTTCATTTCCTATTTCTATATTTAAGGTATCTCATTCATCCTGAGCTGCCTAGCTACTTTGCCGTCGCTGAAACATTTTAGTTGTTTTCTGCTATTTTTTTGATGGCTTCAGTCTTAAAAGTTACACTATAGGTTCTACAGTTTCTTCAGCATAGCTCACCCTTACCTGTGCGCCGTGCCATCACATCTGCAAAACGTTCAATACGTTTTAACTCTTTCCCTTCTCCCTCTATGGTAAAGCTGGCCTTACTTTCTCTCAGTGTCATCCATACGGAGGCGCGCATCAGTAAGTCTTGTCCAAACTCATCGTTAAGTTTGTCAACCATCGTGGCAATATCGAGTGCAGCGGCTTGCGTAAAGGCCTCTGTTTTCACCAGTTGAGGACAGAAATGACGGGTTCCTGCAAGATTGTCATTGATACGCCAACGAGCATTCTTTATGACATGCGCAGGGCTTGAAGTAACCTGCTTCTTAGCATCTAAAGCGTCCACATAGTTACCGCCTAAATTACTCGGTACTGCTAACTGCTGACCCATAAGCCATTCATACAAGAAAGCAATTCTACGGGCATAGCTGCCTGTGGGCTCAGCGTTTACCCATGCTTGTACGTCATTAGCCCCTATCTGCTCAAACAAACGAGTCAGTAACTCTAAACTCAGTACTTCATGACGCATGTGGAACTGTAAGTGCGCAACGATAGTGTCCAGTGGCCGCGCAGTTTCCTGATAAGCGTTATGGATGACATCACCGTCTTTATAGGTTTGCCTGCGCCCACCGATACTACTGCTGACATATAAAGGAGAAACCAGATTGATTCTGGCATCGCGGATAAGCCATGCTGCGCCAATAGGGTCTGACGTGTGGTTATTCATCATGAGTGGCTCAAGCGATTATAGATAAGCCATTTTGCAGAAAAGCGATTATGAATGCAACATAATGGTTATTATCAAGCTTTACTGCATTAAATCGATTTTTATATGACGTTGTGATACCTTTAGATAAAAATCAAAAGGCATATTAAGTGGATATAATGGATCGAAATTGAAGGTGGTAAATACCCCTCTTTTAACACAGCTACGTAGTAATAGAGTGCCTATTTCCGTAAATAACGCCTTCTTACGTCGCGTATAAATCCTTATAAATCAGCTATTTATAAAATAAAATATTGGCTATTCCCAATCAAATGGCCACCTATTCTTAAATTGATAAGCTCACTTATTATTATAGATAATGAACAGTTGATTTACCATTTAATGTCCGAATGTACCCAGTCTATTTTGATTAGTTCCATGATAGCAGTCTATTTTAAGTGGTCTATAGTCAGTTCAAAATAAAAGCGATACGTTATAGCTATGTGCGACTGGTATAAATTTTCCTTGCTTGCTGTTATCACAGAGGCTACGAAAAATTCATCCCAGTCGCACTGTATCGATTTTAAAGTAATTCTACTATATTAATGGGGTTGAAGGATGAAACAGATGGTTCCCTATTTGAACTACCTTACAAAAAATAAAACATGAGAACACGCTACAGCTCTATTAATTTCTAATTCGTATAAGATATATCCAAATAAATATCGTTATAGTTATTTGTTTACCTAGGATCTCTATATGAATAATAAGATGATAATAATCATTGCTGTCAATGCTATTTTTGCATTTTGGCTAGGCATCAAAGCCCATGAATTTTATTACGATGATATTTGCTTGGATCTAGGCGGTGGCAGAAACCCAAGCGGTTATCCTATTTGTGTCATTGAGCGATAACTATGCTGCGACAATCGACTTCATAGTTGTTAGCCTCACATACAATACTGGCAGTTCGATGCCTGTATAGCGCACCGATCTCGAATAGAATATGCATGGTAAGTACATCATGAAGTACACCACAGTTATCACAACAACTCAAAACCGCGATATCATTAGCCTGAAGCTGAAGGTTCGTCCTCACTAGGAAACCGAACCCGTGAAAGCGCGTGATTAGTTATTTTGACAACTTTTTCATGCCTACAACGATGCAATGTAATTACTCTCATGGGTATACATTGGCTACCGCTTGGGCTTATCTGCTATGTGGGCGCAATTTCTATTGCACCGGCAACGGCACAACCCTGATATGCTTTGCCTGCGTAAGTTAATATTGCAGTAAATTCATTTTGATAGCCATTGTCATCGATACAAAGGTTATTTTTTATATTCACAACAATAGGCTGTCCATTGACAGTACTCGCGTATTCGACACCTTCAGTATTGACAGAACCAGAACCCACCACGGTAACTGTTGCTGTCGTTGGCTTTAAGAAATTTGCCTCTATACTTAGCTCATTTCCTTCAATCACTATTCGCCAAATTTTTCCTTTGTTTCCAAAAGCAGTAAATGCCCCTGACGCTACCGGCGCTTCTATTGTAGGCTGCTTACTCAGATCCGTGGTGTCGGCACGATGGTTACTACAAGCCACTAGAGCTAAGCTGCCCGTTAAGCACATTGTCGTTAGAAGCAAAGAACGCATAATTTTTCCTTTAATATAATAAGAGAACACTACTATTTAGCAGTGTTCTCTTTGTTTACGTGATGAAATTCAGGTTTTTACTACCATAGGTAGGTTTGCGGTAGAACTAGAAGCTAGGGCATTAATTAATACTATCCATTACGGGCAGCCTTATTCAGTAACTTACCAACGTACTCTCTATATTAGTAATACTAATATAACATATCTATAAAGGTTGACAGTGTGGAGTAAGATAAAATCGTTTTTTTACTGTTTGAGTGTTTAAAATATGAAAAACTTAACTGCTGCTATTCTAATTGCGCTTCCTGTTCTAATGGTAAGCCCTACAGTAATGGCCGCCTCTTCAGATGCAGTGGCTAAAACTGTTGATGTTCAATTTAAAAAAGGCGCTAGTTCAGCTAACTATTATGGGAAATTAAAGGGTATTAAGTACGATTCCTATACATTTTATGCCAAAAAGAACCAAAAGCTTTCTGTTAAAACAACGGGAGGGAATGTAGATTCTTATTTATTCCATAAGAATTTAGCAGACTCTGTTAACGTAGGAGAGTACGCCCCTGAGCTGGATGACCAAGGTTATTACACGCTTCCATATTCAGGTAAATATGAATTACGTATTCTTCAGCCACGTTCTCAAGCTTCTAAAGGAAAAACACCCCCATATTGGCTAGAAGTATCTATTCTATAGGTATATAAGCTTAATAATGGAGAGCATCCTATATTCTGTGTAACAGCCATGTGGCTTTCATCAATAATTACACAAAATGTAGGATGCTCTCAATATTTTTTAAATTAAGTCTCTTTTTAGTTAAAAAAATCTTTAACCAAATTTCGCATTCTTTACAATCTTACACTTTGTAAAAGTCAGTCAACCTGGATGTTTTTCTATTACCTATATTATTAAGCCTAACCTATGGACAAACCATTGAAAAAATTTAGCCTAGTATTCTTACCATCATTTTTGTGGGTCGTATTAACTGGGCTAGGATTTGGCTCTCAAAGTTTATCTAATTTGATTGAACTTATAGGAATTTTTATAGTATCTGTGCTGTGTTTATTTAGCCCAGAACGATTTATAAAATACCAATACCTTCTTGTAATACTCTTAATAATCACTGTCTTAGTGCGTTTTTTAACCCCACATATTCCGGAACAATTTCTTTAGGCTTATTAAATCAGTTGGCTATCTTTTATTTGCACTTCTACTAACTGCCTGCCAATCAAGTCTCAAAGTTACTGAACCAAATTCTTCAAAGCCAACATTTACAGTTATACTGAACCAAATTCTTCAAAGCCAACATTTACAGTTATACTGAATCAGGGCTATTTAAGGGCAAGTCTCGCTTAGCAAAGAATGGCTCAAGTGATATCAGAGCAAAACTGTATATGCCGGCGCTAGTCGCCATTAAGCATAATCCTGACATTAAGACGCAGTATAAGCGACTGCTTGCTAACGGTAAGTGTAAAATGCAGGCTTTCTGCGCAGTTATGCGTAAGCTTGTGCATATTTGTTTCGGCGTGGTTAAACATCAGCAGCCTTACCAAGCAAGAGTTGATCTAATTAGCACTTGATTTGGCTTTTTTAGGATAGTATCTCTTATACGCTGTCCAGTTTTATTATGCCATTACAGAACGCCGTCTTTAAGATTTATTTCTCACTACTAATCCAAAAAGTCATACGTAGCTTAAACCAGCTTATTGAATATGAGGGTAAGCCCGTGCAAATAAGATGTGACAATGGCCCTGAATATCTTAGTAGTGCGCTCAAAGACTGGGCTTTCGATCAAGTCATCATCTTGAGTTATATTGAACCTCGCAATCCACAGAAAAATGCTTATGTGGAGCGTTTTAACAGAACCATGCGCTATGATTGATTAAATCAAGAACTGTTTGATAACCTAGAGCAAATACGCGAACAAGCAGTAAATTGATTATACCATTATAATCATGAACGCCCAAACGTCGGCAATGGTGGCTTTACGCCGATACAGAAGCTAAATAAGGGAGCTTAATTCTATTTGGTAAGTATTTTATTGTGGTGATGATCACCCTTCGTTCTCTAGCAACGCTGATAAAAACGCTTTAGACTGGCTATAAGCACAGCACAGTCCATTCAATTAAAATACTCATGCTCAAACACCAGTCTGAGGGATTTTTAAAGAAAGCTTTTAGTTTTAAGATATATAGTTATCCTACCCAATTTTTTGTCTAAACCTCATAGATTCAAGAGTAGCAAGCCATATCAAAGGTAGGATAATCAGCGCAGAACCTATTAACAAAGTCATACTTGGCACTTCGTTAAACCATATGATTCCGACCACCACCGCCCCTATTAAACCTGAGTATTCCGCACTAGAGACTTTGTATGCTTCAATGTGTCGGTACACCTGTACGCATATACCCGCATAAATCAAAATAAATACATTTGAACTGGCGGCCGTAATCAATGAGCGCCAATCAAATGGCTGTCCCTCCCAAATAGCCAAACCAAGCGCGAATGGGATTCCTAATAAATTGGTCAAAAGTAGCGTTTGATAGACAGTATGATGTTGTGGAAGTTTACGAACTAAGAGATTGTTTATCGCCATGGTTACCGCTACTATAAGCGCAAAAACTGCCCCTAAATTAATCTGTTTTGGTTGTACGATAACGAGGATACCAGCAAAACCTAACATAGATACCGCTATAGTTGGAAAGGTTAATCTGTCTTTATAAAATAAAAAACCTAGTGGTAATACAAATAAAGGGGCGGCATAAAAAATAGCGTTCGCAGTCGCGAGAGGCAATACTTGAAGAGACAGTACCATGAATATCACACCTAACAACCAAACGTGACTACGGACAAAGTGCCATTTCATATTACTGAATAACTTGCTCTTTTTATAGAGTAAACAAAATGGCAACAGCATTAAAACCGCTGTTAATTGACGAAATAGGATAAATTGATATACCGCCGTCTCAGAGGGCAAGTCCTTTATCAAGGCGTCTGAGAAGACCGCAATGATATTTCCTAGTACCAATAGCGTCATGGCAAATGCAACACTCATCTTTGGCATTCTTATCCTCCTCGCCCTACTTTAAATTCAGAAACTGTTAAAACTCCAATGGATTCATGCTGATTTAACGATCTGTCAGGCAGTATATTCAAGTAACGCTATGATGTATAATGATATAAAACATACTTAGTATTAGCTGAGGTAATAATGGATTTGCCCCCATTGCGTGCCATACAGTGCTTCGAATCCGTTGCACGGCTTAACAGCTTTTCAAAAGCAGCAGAGAGCCTCAATGTGACACAAAGTGCCGTGAGTCACCAAATACGAATCCTTGAGAAGTATCTTGGGGAAGCAATGTTTTACAGGCAAGGCCGGACCTTTTCGTTAACAGAGGTTGGTGAGCGTTATTTCACAGATGTGAGTGGCGCTTTGGGTCTTCTTTCAGATAGTAGTCAGATTATTAAGCATGGAAAACCTGGGCATATACGCTTAGCTCTGTACAGTTCAGTCGCAGTAAATTGGTTGATCCCTCGATTAGAAGACTTCTATAGACAGTATCCAGAAATAGAACTCACTTTAGATATGGTTAATCATCCGTCTGATCATAATGAGCAAAGGGCCGATTGTTATATTACCGTCAATCCCCCTCCACATGCTTTCATCAGTAAGTTTTTATTTTCTGAAACTTTATATCCTGTTTGTGGTCAAAAGCTTTGGGAGAAAATAAGAGATAAACCACTTCCTGATACATTGTGGCGGCATCCAATATTATCCGTGAGGTATACAGATATAAGTGAGAATACAGCGGAGGATTGGCTGCGGTGGGGTAAGGCAGGCGGATTTGAGTTACCGAAGGATATAAAGATAAATCATTTTAGTCATGTACTACTAGCGATAGAAGCCGCACGGTATAATCTGGGAGTTACCCTCGTTAACAACTATATGATACTAGATCCATCTTATAAGCAGAAACTCGTTAGAATCCCAATGCATGAACTACTAACAGGGGATAAATTTTACTTCGTTTACAAGGAATTAAAGAATAATCAGGATGATATTATTAAACTATGTAAATGGTTAGAATCTCAGTGTGAGTAAAGAAATCCTCTATCTTATTTGTTGTTACAAGAAAAATAATGATTTGTTAAGGGATTTAAAATGATGATTTAGAAAATCCCGATTCAATAACTCATAAACACTCGTATCCTCAAAAAATAGTCATTCATTTTATCTGATATTCAAATAATATAAGTTAATAGGTTGAAGTTTAAAAGAAATAAAGCTCATTACATTTAGTGAAAGTCGAATTAACTTTAGAATAAAAACGGAAATTTATACGTTTTTTTATTGTTTATCTGTTAGTGATAATAGCTGTTATCATATCTACTCTTAATATGGATTAGGGTCTATATATATATTTATTTAAACTTGCCCAAATAACATTACGCCATGTATTAATGAAGGGCCTAAGAATACCATAAATAATCCCGCTAAAATCATTGTTAAACTGGCTATAACGCCCTCATCCTCATTGCGCTGACTTGCCCGGGCTGTACCAAAACCGTGTGATGCATTACCAAATGCGATTCCATTTGCAAGATGGGAGCGAATACGAAAAAAAGTCAAGATCATATCCCCTAAAATCATTCCCACCATCCCTGTAATCAAAGTAAACAATGAAACTAAAGAGGAAGATCCGTGAATTTTTTCAGATAAGTCTAACGCAAATGGTGTCGATATTGAACGGGCCATCAAGCTATAGGTCAAGGTCCTATCAAAATGGAACAAGCCAGCGAATATATATATGCTTAAGACTCCCACCACCATCCCAACAGTTATAGAAGCGGTCAAAGCCAAAGCATGTTGACGTATTAAACGACGATACTCATAAATAGGTATAGCAAACGCAACCGTTGCGGGGGCAAGTAACTGCACAATCCAAGCTGTATCCTTCCAATAAGTATCATAAGAGATATTAAAAATAATCATTAATGAAAGCGTTATTACTGGAACCGTGATAGCAGGGTTTAGCCAAGATTTTCGATAGCGCACATAGATTACTTTAGCCATATAATAAGCAGCTAATGTCCAAATGAGACAAAGGATTGACCAAGTATTCATCGCAAATACTCACGCATTATTATCATTTTTTAGGTTTAATTGGGCTTTATGTATCTGATGACGATACAATCTACGTTGCAAACGGCGCCCCATGATAAAAGTTAATGCTGAGCTTAACATCACCATCGCGGTACTCAAGATAATTGTCAGCATTAATTGCCATCCCTGACTGACAAACAGCGCCTTATACTGAAGTATTGACATCATAAGCGGGATAAACATTAATACTAATTCACCCAAAACAAATTTTGCACCCAATCTGACCCAGTTAACCTTAATAGCACCACTCATTAATAAGATCAGCATTAAAAGCACTCCTAAGACGCCTGAGGATACGGGTAAATGCAATAACTCAACCAATATCGCAGCACAATACCAGACAGCTGCGATAATAGCGCATTGCATAAGGACATGAAGCAAGGGTTGACGGTAAAACTTTTGAAGTGTAAGTTTTTTTTCAGCTACAAAAGAGAGGAGTAAGCGAATATTAAGATTACGCATAATAGTTGTTGTTTGTTAATTAGAGACCACTTATTATAAGAACACTACAGTCATAAATTATGAATTATATTTTTATTTTTATTCCTAATTTCTATAATAAATTTCATTATCCTTGCTAACTGTGGTTTATTATTTATGATAACTTTGAAACAATTACGCTGCTTTGTGACAGTCGTAAAAACAGGTGGGTTTCTTCAAGCCAGTATTCAACTCAATTTAACCCAACCTACCGTTACCAAATCCATCAGTAATCTTGAAGAACATTTAGGCGTAGCTCTGTTTGATAAGCCTTTAACTCATAAAAAGCGGCGAGTTAATTTAACGGAAATTGGCGAAAACCTCTATATTCAAGCAGTGGATATCTTACAAAAGGCAGATAATCTTGAACAAACAGTAGTAGATTATCAGCAATTTATAGGTGGTAAATTGCGTCTGGGGATTTCACCGCTAGGCAGTGAAATACTAAGCAAAGCTATTTTTAACTTTTACCAAATGCATCCTAGTATAGAAACTTCACTTATCGAAGATGGTGCTGAGTCACTTAAGCAGGCCCTTCTAGAGGGGCAACTTGATGTGGCAACATTGATGAAGCCGATTGACGATGATATTGACTACTTGTCGATATGTTGCTATCCAGTGGTGGTCGTAGCAAACAAGAACCGTATGGGTAAGCAGAAAACCAAGGTAACACTTAAGTCACTATCAAATGCACCCCTAATTTTATTTACCTCCAATTCATCATTTACTCCAATGATTATAGAAAACTGTCAATCACTAGGTTTTGAACCTAATATTATTTGCCAAACCAATCAGTGGCACTTGCTTCTTGACATGGTAAAACAGGATATGGGTGTGACTCTTTTGCCTCAATATTATACTCAAAAGTTGGATTTAACAGGATTAGTCTGCTTGCCACTAACCCAACCTCAGTTAAAATGGGAGCTTGTCATGGCTTGGCGTCGTCATCGCTTGCTTACACCAAGTATGCAAGCTTGGCTTGATAACATAAGAAAAAATATATAACCAGGCCTTGATAATGCTTTGGCTGAAACAGGGAATAGGTTATACAAAACAGAGGTAATTGAATATTTAAAAGCAGATTGGCAAGGTTTAGCGAATGTACAACTTGCGACATTGAATTGGGTAGATCGGTTCAATAAAAAGCGTATACACAGTGCATTGGGCTATGTATCGCCTTTTGAGTTTGAAAGCGGTATTATTATAGTTTGATCCTGTCAGGCATTGCTACCTGACTCAATTAAATCGGCCTCCGATAAACTCGGGGCGGTTCAGTATTGCTATAAGCTAAATGACAGTTACACAGAATCTGGAATGGTCTCTAGTAAATTACCATCTTTATCGAATAGGCAATCGACCACAACCAGAGGAGTAGTATCCACGCTATTTTTAGCGTAGTAATGCGTTGTAACTTTGAAATTACCGTTATTTAATAGTCTGTAGTCTGTATTTTTGCGGTTAATCTCCATAGACTTAAGGTTTTTAAGCATAGGTTTTGTCGTTTCTTGGCACTTCGTTAGCAGTGCAATCTTTGATGTTTTGCGAGCTTGTTCGAGTTCAGTGTCTTTTTCTTCATAAAATGAGTTACTGTCGCTTTGAATCCAAATATAAAATGCTGCAAATGTAATAATAGACAAACCTGTCAGCGTCTCTTTTTTCATGATATGACCCGTTTATTAGTAACAGATGAAGATATTTACCAAAATACAATCATAGTTCATTAACCCATACAGTACACCACAAAAGTGTTTATTCAATCAATTTACAATTATAACTAATATTCTTATTGGTCTCTGTCATCATTAGGAAAGAGCTCAGTCTAAACGCTTTCAATTCATGCTATACCGTTGCTAATTAAGGCCACTCTTTTAAAGCAACCTCAACGAAACTTAAGCGATCTTGACCAAAAAACATCTCACCGTTCACGAAGAAACTAGGCGCACCAAAAACACCTCGTGCCACAGCTTCTTCAGTGGTATCTTTCAAACGCTCCTTGACCTCAGTCTCACTAATACGTGCCATAAAATCAGTCACGTCAATGCCTGCTTTGGTCAAAACTTCAGCCACAACCTCGGGTGACTCCATGTTTAGCTGTTCAGACCATAAAGCGTTGAAAATGGCTGCTAAATAAGTCTGGAACTCAGGTTCTTCCAAGTAAGCGGTCGCACCTCTCATTAAATGCATCGTATTCAACGGGAAAAATGGATTGAAGTTAAACGGCACCCCATAAATATTTGAAAAACGTTTAAGGTCTTTGAGCATATAAGCACCTTTAGCAGGAACCGCAGCTGGTGACGCATTACCAGTGGCTTGAAAGACAGCACCAAGCAGCATAGGCCGCCAAATGATTTTAGCGTTGGTGCGCTGTGCAATACTCTCTAATTGTGTCCATGCCAAATAACTGGCTGGGCTGCCTACATCAAAGAAAAACTCTACTTTTTTACTCATCTCAAAGTACTCCTGACAAAATATATTAAAAAGTTTCTAAAAAGTCTCTAACCATGGGCGTAGATCAAGCTCATGCGTCCAGCTGTCTCTCGGTTGACAATGCAATTGCCAATACTGCTCAGCGATATGCTCAGGATTTAAGATCCCGTCGTGGTCTTTAAGTGCATAGCGCTCAGGAAAATTGTCGCGAATAAAGGCGGTATCAATGGCACCATCAATGATAGGGTGCGCCACATGTATACCTTTTGGCCCTAACTCTCGAGCCATACTTTGCGCCAAAGCCCGTAAAGCAAATTTAGCACCAGCAAAAGCAGAAAAACCTTTACTACCTCGTAAAGAAGCCGTCGCGCCAGTGAAAATAATCGTACCCTTTCCACGGGGAAGCATTGCTTTTGCCGCCTCTCTACCTGTGAGAAATCCAGATAGCGCTGCCATTTCCCATACTTTTCGGTAGACTCTTTCTGTGGTGTCTACAATGGAAAAATGGACGTTCGCACCAATGTTAAATACCACCACTTCAATCGGCCCAATGTCTTGTTCAATATGGGTAAACAGCTCAACCATCTCTTGCTCTACACGCGCATCACAACCAAATGGCTTTGCTATTCCACCAGCGGCTTCAATATCACTGACTAGCGAGCTAAGTTTGTCGACACTCCTTCTGGTCACGCATAAGGTAAAACCTTCTCTTGCAAAACGTCTCGCAACAGCGCTGCCGGTGGCATCGCCTGCGCCAATTACAACTGCTACGGGTGCTCTATACATCTCTATTTCCTTATAGGTTCCTTTTTAGAACTAACAAAAATATAGCTTTCTTTTCAGAGACTGTCAAGCTAATCTATTACTCACACATGTAGGAGGTAACATATGCGTTGGGATGAACTTGATAAACAGCCTTGCTCAGTAGCTCGCACTTTGGCAGTCATTGGTGATCGTTGGACGCTAATGATTTTACGTGACTGTTTTTTAGGTGTCAGACGTTTTGATATATTTGAGAAACGCTTAGGCATCACACGTCATGTCTTGTCTGACCGGCTTCGTAAGCTGGTTGAATTTGACGTTCTGAAAAAAGTAGCCTATCAACAGCAACCACTGCGCGAGGAATATCGATTGACAGAGCGTGGTTTAGATTTGCATTCAATCGTTTTAGCATTGGTTAGCTGGGGAGACAAACACATGGCTGATGAACGGGGTGCGCCGCTGCTACATAGACACAATAAGTGCGGCCAAATAATGCATTCCGTAACGGTATGTTCAGAATGCCATGAACCAATTAATGCACGGGATATTAAGGTTGAAATAGGACCTGATTGGATAGGTGACGATGAGCTTACTATATGAAGAGAGTGTTCTGCCAAGCGGCTTTGCAGTTGCTGAGATATTGCCATTATTGTCTACTATCTGTTTAACTGCTTGAGCTTTAAGGTAGTTTCTGTAGGCCCTGATTTTTTTATGCATGATAAACGCCTGTTATGATGCTTAGTCTACCAAGTTCATCTCTACGGTCTTTTCAGCATAGCTCAATATCAATATCGGGGTGGCTCATTTGAATAGGCAGGTTATTCAATAAAAATCTATCAGGCTTAGCTGCCTGACTCAGAATGTTAAGTCTCCGACCATCTCAGGACAGTTCATTCTTAATGGCCTTTTTAAGAGATCTACTCAAAAATAAGTACTCTAGATTTGATTCTAGATGTTATTCTTAAGGAATGCTTTAAAACCATAACTAACTGCTTGAAAGCAAGGGATAAATAATGTTTCCGCTCTAATTAAATAAGCTTTGGTATTAGAACACTATGCGCTGTCCCCAGCAAAACTAAACTACCGCTATCGCAACAACCCAACTCCCAACTCCCAACTCCCAACTCCCAACTCATCATAACTTATAAAATAGGGCTTAATAAAAGATGGATACCTTAAATATCGTGTATCTCGTAGGAGCAGTGTTAATTTTTGCCAGTATTATGGCGAGCACTTTATCAGCACGTTTGGGTGTACCTCTTTTGCTATTATTTTTGGTCGTTGGGATGCTGGCTGGTGAAGAGGGTATCTTGGGTATTGAGTTTTCTCAATATGCAATAGCCAATTTTGTCGGGCAGGCGGCATTGGCTTGTATTTTGCTAGACGGTGGACTGCGTACTTCTTTTAAATCGTTTCGAGTTGGACTAAAACCAGCAATTACGCTAGCTACTTGGGGCGTACTTGCGACCGTAATGATACTAGGTGTATTCGTCACGTGGCTGCTTGATGTCGATTGGCGCTTTGGGCTATTGCTAGCGGCAATCGTTGGTTCTACCGATGCGGCAGCGGTGTTTTCACTGCTGCGTAATGGCGGTGTTAAGCTTAACGACCGCGTCCAAGCAACTTTGGAACTTGAGTCTGGCGCCAACGACCCGTTAGCGATTTTATTAGTCACAGGATTAATTGCTTTAAATGTCGACCCCGCTGGGCAGACAGCGCTAGGCTTTTTAGGGCTGCTATTACAGCAGCTTAGCTTTGGTCTAGGAATGGGCTTGTTCTTCGGGTACTTCCTCTCTCGGTTATTACCCAAAATACACTTGGCAGAAGGCATGTATGCCATCTTGATATTATCGGCTGGCTTAGCAGTGTTTGCTGCCACCAACTTACTAGGCGGAAGTGGCTTTTTAGCCGTCTTTGTCACGGGTATTCTGATTGGCAACCATAAGGTACGCTCAACTGAGCATGTCATGCGCGTAATGGACAGCTTTGCGTGGTTGTCGCAAGCGGTGTTATTCGTCGTATTGGGTTTATTGGTCACACCATCGAACGTTCTTGAAGTTTGGCCTTATTCAGTGGCCATTGCTACCTTTATGATTTTAGTGGCTCGTCCTATTGCAGTCTATACCAGTGTTTTACCTTTTAAGTTTAAAAACAAAGAGATCGGTTTCATCTCTTGGGTTGGTTTACGCGGTGCGGTACCCATTACCCTTGCCATGTTGCCAGTGATTGCAGGGGTAGATAATGCCTTTATGCTATTTGATATTGCTTTTGGTGTGGTAGTTTTATCATTAGTATTACAAGGGACGACCATTCCTTTTATGGCCAATCTGTTTAAGGTGCGTATTCCTAACAATAAGGGCCCAAAAGAAGAGCATGAAGTGTGGGTGTCAGATAGAGCAAGCATTACGTTGTATGAATTTGAAGTAAAGTTAGGTGCGTTTGCAATTGGTCGTCATCCGAGGGATATCTCTACGCGCATCAGCCCTGAAGGAATCCATGTTTTTGCCTTGGTGCGTGGTCAGCAAATCTTGGCAATTAATGAAGAGACTAAGCTCAAATTTGGCGATAGCGTTTGGTATGCCATGAGTGGCGATTATGCCGATCAGATTGCGAATGTTTTTAATGACACGACGTTAGACCGTAGAGCCATCGATGATTTTTATGGCGATTGGATGCTATCGCCGAGTGTCAAACTTAAAGATGTGCCATTCTTTACCGATAGGATGAAATCCGAATCTCTAGAAGATACCCTGAACACGAAAAACATGTGGGAACAAACGGTTGCTGAATACATTAAGGATAGCTTAAAGATGGCACCCGTAGCAGGCGATACGGTTGCGATTAATGAGGAATGGTTGTTGGTTATTAAAGAAGTTGATGACCAAGGAAGACTGAGAACGATTGGCTTAAAACAACTAGAGGTGCCAACAGTGGCATAGTCTATATCACTGTTAGATATAGCATGGGCTAATGACTGACCGGCAAATATCTCAACTATAAGATACTTATCCAATAGAATTAAGCTGCATTATTTAACAGTTAATGTCTAATTTTAAGCATTCTGATTTATTACGGTATTATCATTAAAGTTTATGCCAATCTTCAATCGCTTTGTACCCAGTTTCTAGTCCTACATCATAGCTATAACGGATTTTAGCTTTATCTTTAGATAATCGACCCGCCATATTTTTCAAGTCGGGTGGGCAAACTTCTAAAAACTTCTGTGGTGATGCAGAATGTAAAAATTGCACCGCATCATTATAACGTTGGGTTCGTGTTAATAAGCTTTGGGCAAAACCATATCGTTGCTTAGAAAAATATTTAGCCAACAGCTGATCGCCTTGGCGACCTGCTTTATAGTAATTGTGAGGACGAGTACGTATTACCATTAGCTTAGCAACACGATCTTGTTGAGCGGCCCAATGCACAGGCAGAGCATCAGCTACACCACCATCGAAATAAGGTTCGCCAAATATCTCGACCGCTTGACGAGTCAGCACTGGTATAGAACTTGATGCTCTTAATCCATCCAAAAAATTATCTTTACAGGCTTTAATATAGTTAGCTTCACCTGAAATAGCATGTGTTAGCACCATGTAAAACTCAGCATGACTGGCAAATAATTGTGCCTGATTTAGTGGATGCTCTTGTTCCACCACGTCCCACATCCACTTTAGATCCAGTAAGTCCCCACCTTTAAGGAAACGACCATAATGGATAAATTCAGGTCGAAGTGAATGATCTAAGTAAATCTGCAGGGTGCGACCTTGTTGCGCAGCTAAATAGTTAGCAACGTTCGTTGAGCCTGAGGACACCCCTACACAAAGATCAAAAGGATTAAATTGTTGTTGTAAAAATGCGTCTAAGACCCCACTGGTAAATGCGCCACGCATTCCACCACCTTCAACTACAAGTGCTTGTCGATGTTGTTTAAGCATTGAAAACCTCGAATTTTTGTGAATACTACCTTTTTAACTCAACCATTACATAGAGCAATTAAGTGAAGCGCCTCGAGTATATCGGAGGCTGATACTTTTCCAAAAAACCATCTTAAACTATCTAGCTCCAAATTTTACTCATTCAAGTAAAACTCAGCCATCCCGTCGAGCCTAGCCTTCACCTCTTTCCAGTTCGGCATTACTTGCGTTAATAGGCGCCAAAAGTTCTCGCTATGATTATGCTCAGCTATATGACACAGCTCATGCAATATCACGTAATCAATGCACTCCTTTGGGGCTTTTATTAAATGAGGATTTAATATTAAATTGCCTTTAATTGAGCAGCTCCCCCATTGCTTTTTCATAGTCATTAATTTTATTGAAGGACTACTATCAACCCATGAGGCCTTATGCAGCAAGGCTTCAAGCCTCTCTCTAGAGACCGACGTAAATTTATCTTTATACCATTTATCAATCAAGCTTTTCACGAGAACTGCTTGTTTTTCAGAGTCTAATTCAGAATCAATTTGAGACAATTCTACATTCAACTTACCGCGACTAAGCTTCACAGTGCTGTTTATTCTATCGTTAGTTTTTGCATCTGTTATCACTTTTAACACATAACGACGACCCAGATAAAACTGGGTTTCACCGCTGACATATCGTTTGGGTAATACATGGTCTTTTTGCTTGGCAAAGTCTTGTAGGCTTTGCCATATCCAACTAGCACGCTTCATCATCGCATCGTGTATCACCTCATCGGTAGCATCGACAGGTGCGGTGGCAACCACACGCTGATCAGGATGTACTTTGATCACAACTTTGCGAGGCTTGGTCTTCTTAGCAATCAGCTTATCGCTTTCAGGCTTATTTTTTACTTCTTTACGCACAATTTCATAATCAATTTTATCCTGACCATAATAAAAGTCACCGTTCTCAGTCATTGCCTACTACCCTCTTGCTGCTCTTAGGCTACTTATCTCTCGAAAGCCCAAGACGGGTAATCTTTAGTACCTCTTCGATGAGCTGTTGCGCTTTATCGATACCCAAATCCATAAATAACATCGGCAGCAATTTGACACTGATAGCATTCTCGATTTCTGCTGGATTAATAGAATACTCAGCCACTGCTGTCTTAACTATTTTATCAATCTCAAAAGCGTAGGTGACCAGCTTGTCATTATCTAGCTCTTTATCCACTAAAAAGTCCGCGTCAAATAAATGCTTAAACAAACCAAAATAAGCCTGAGCATGCTTATTTAATTTACCATTATCATCGATAAACGCATTTGGCACATCAGCAACAGCACGGTCTTTTACTGCTTGCTCAAAGTCAGCAAACATCATGTACTGCTTTACAGGTGCATCAAACATCGCCTTGGCATCAGCAATCGCTTGCTTAAGTAGTTTAGAGAAGTACTCTTGCGCATAAGGATCATCAGCCAAATCTTGCTCAATCATCTTAGTGACACGACCAGTGATTTTATCGGTTTGGTTGCGTGCTTCATTATCACTGAGCGCTTCGGGCTTAACATTCTTACCTAAGTTGCCAACCAAATAAGCACCTTTTGCCTCACGAACTTCAAGTCCAGCGATGTGCTTATCAAGTAAGCTGCGAATATCTGCTTCATACTCATCGTAGTCGATGGTTTCATCAGCATCCTCGCGCACTTGCTTACGTAGATTGATAAAGGCTTTTAGATCGACTTTGTAGCGATCACGCTTGCTATCAAATGATTTATCTGCAAAGAAAGACGCTGATTGTAGAGCAATTTTCATGGCGTTAGAAAATGCGGTCAAAGCCGCATAAAAGTCATCACGCTCTTTAAGCTTGGTATCGACTACTCTGCCATCTATTTCCTGCATCTTAGGTGCAAGCACCTGCCTTAGCGCTTGTCCGTCTTGTTTATTTTTCACCGATGAGAAAATAGCCCACAGCTCACTATGTAACCTCGGTAGCTGCTTGTACTCGGTATCCATAGCGTTATATAGACCCTTAAGGTCTTCGATATCAAAGCCGCCTTGCGTACGTTCTGCTAAGTCTTGATACTTCTCAATAGTGATATCCAGCTCTTTTAAGATACCGCGATAATCCATCAGATAACCAAAGCGTTTTTTCTCATGCAAGCGGTTCACACGCGCAATTGCCTGAATAAGATTGTGCTGCTTTAATGGTTTATCTATATATAGCACAGTGTTCTTGGGCTCATCAAAGCCCGTCAATAGCTTATCGACGACGATCATAATGTCAGGACCATCGTCCTGACTAAAGGCTTCTATAATGGCTTTGGTGTACGCTTTTTCATCACCGCCGTACTCTTTGGCGACATTATCTTGCCACCAGTTCTGAACGATGTCTTTTGATTCGCCATCGACGGTGTCATGCCCCTCACGAGTGTCAGGCGGTGACATAGCGACCACTGAGGTCACTTTGCCAATCTTATCCAAAGCGATCTTGTAGCGGATAGCTGAGGCTTTAGAATCACAAGCCAATTGACCTTTTAGGTGCTGCTGTTTAAAGTTTTGAAAGTGATCAGATATATCATGAGCAATCAGCTCAATACGACCTTCAACCTGATAGATTTGACCTTTTTGGGAGAACTTACGTTTTAGGTCGGTTTTTTGATCATTGGTGAGCTTTTGGGTAATACGATCAAACCATGCATCAATAGCTTGATCGTTGGTATTCAGCTCAGGGATACGCTCTTCGTAGAGCAATGGGGTGACGGTTTTATCTTTGACGGCTTGCTGCATGGTGTAGGAGTGAATGATGCTGCCGAATTTGTTTTCGGTCTTATCGTACTTTAGCAAGGGCGTACCCGTAAAGGCGATAAAGGCAGCATTTGGCAAGGCTTGCGCCATGCGAATATTATTCTCACCATTTTGGCTACGGTGACCTTCATCGACCATGACGATGATATTGGGGCTGTCGTTATAGCACTCATCATATTTAACGGCTGAACCAAACTTATTAATAATTGAGAAAATAACCCGCTCATTACCCTGCCCAATCTGCTGCGCTAGACGGCGACCAGAAGTTGCCATCGCATCCGTTTTGTCGCGATCACTAAGCACACCACCAGAAGCAAAGGTTTTACTAAGCTGAGTTTCAAGATCAACACGGTCAGTGACGACAATAACACGGCACTTCGCGAGCTCTTCTAACCAAATGAGCGCCTTGGAGAAAAACACCATAGTGAAAGATTTACCACTGCCTGTAGTATGCCAAATCACTCCACCCTCACGACTGCCCTTTTCGTCAAAGGTGCTAATACGCTCAATCAGGGCTTTGATACCAAAGACTTGCTGATAACGGGCAACGATTTTGCCAGCCTTTTTATCAAACAAGGTAAACATACGCGTCATCTCAAGCAAACGCTCAGGCTTTAATAAGCTGACAATTAAGCGGTCTTGATCGGTGACGACTAGATCACCGCCATCAATCAATGACTGATATTCATCTTTAATAAAGGCAGGACGATGGGCAAACAGATTCTCAATCTGCTCAGGACTGAGCGCTTGATTTTTTAGACGGGCAAACTCAGGCTCAGAGAACTCTTCTTCGACCCATTTTGCCCAAAACTTTTCAGGCGTACCGCAAGTGGCATATAGACCGTCATTACCATTTACCGCTAGCAGTAACTGGCTATAGGCAAACAGGTGCGGGATTTGTTTTTGGCCTTGATTACGGATGTGCTGGGAGACGGCTTGCGTGTTGGTTGATTGCCACTCTCTACTCGAGTCAGGACGTTTGGCTTCAATCACTGCCAACGGTAGACCATTTATGAAGCAGACGATATCAGGAATGATATTACCTGTCCCTTCAGCATTCTGTACTACCAGCTCTTCGGTAAAGTGAAAGCTATTATTATCGATATGATTCCAATCTATCAAGCTGATGGTTTGCGAGGTTTTTTTACCGTCGATAAACTCAGTCACCGTCACGCCATAGAGCATGGCGTTATAGAGCTTTTCATTGGCGAGTTGCAAGCCTAAGTTCATCGCTGGGTTTAGCTCGTGCATGATCTTATCAATGGCACTGTCGGATAAATGATGCGATGTGCCTTCAAACATAAAGGTTTGCTTGGCTAAGAACGCACGCATGATGGGCAATAACACCACTTGGTTGGTGGCTTTATTAGCATTCACCTGATTAGCGAGCAGCTTATTGCTACGCATGGCATTGCATTGGTTAGGTGGAATAAACTCATAGCCGAGTGTAGTAAGTAAGGTTAAGGCAGGAATTTTTGAGCTGAATTCTTCGGCGAAGTTGAGGCTTTTATTAAAATTAGGGTTGATCATATCTGCCAACTTTATACATAGCGTTTGTTTGGTTGCTTGTTTGGTTTTATCGATTGTAGCCCAAACACCATAAAAGATGTCATAAAAAAGGCAAAGAAAAACCGCCAAGGTTGCGCGTTACCCAAAGGGCACTAAGCGTGGCGGTTATGTTGGGTATAGATTAGTTGATTACTGAAAATGTGTCAATAAACCTCTTTATAAATATTTTCGCAAATGGGTAAAGTTAATAGCTTCTATGCCATGCCCTGCTGCAAACCCATATAAATCAAGATCGGCGGTTAATAAGACACATTTATCTAAATGGCAAATATCAAATAACGCAGCATCCGATAATCCTAGCTTAATAAAGGCAGGGCTAAGTATGATTTGCTTAGCGGATAAATACTTTTCATCGACTGTAACAACAAACTGACTCAGATAACCAAATAGTACTTGCCGCTTTTTTCCTGTGAACCAATCGAGCAAATTCGCAGTTTCTGTCAAGACTTGGGCCTTAGTAATAATAGATTTAAAACCCAGTAAAGTCTTATCCAATATCTTAGCATCAGCTGTCGTGTATGCTCGTGTACGACTAAACTTTTCAACTTCCCCATCGCCAAGCTGAGCCACCAAATACATCGTTAACAGATTGGCATCAAGCAAAACTCGTTTCGACTTGTCAATATAATAATGCGTCACTGTTAACCTACATCACGTATTAACATACCTTTAAAAGCCCCATCTTCGGCACCGATACGAAACGTTTTATATTCGCGTAAGGTTTCTTTTTCTATATTACTTGGCGCAAACGCACTTATTGCTGAAAAACGATTCGGTGTGGTTTCCGTCGTTTTTACTCGATGAGAGTCATAGCCTAAAGTAATTCGCCATTCATTGTCAGACTCTTCAAATACGACTTCTTCTAGTCCTAGATTTTTGATGTTCTCGCCTTCAAACAAATCTACCGCAAATTGTCTAGCAAGTTTTACAGCTTCGGTGACTTCAATCATGTTATCCGCTCCTATTAACGTTTCATTTATTCTAAACTATTTAGATGCGCTAGGGTGGCTGAAACGTACTCTACCTAATATCAGCTTTCCCCATCAACCACCACCCGAACCTTACCCGTCAACAACACCTGCATCAGCGCTTTTTTCTCTTGCTGCAAATCAGCCAACTGCTGCTCAAGCAGATCAATTTCTTTATCGGCATTGATTAACACGGTGGCGATTTTTTGTTGTTCTTTTTTATTTGGATATCTGATTGATGTTTTTCTCAGATCTCCTATACTTATATTAAGTTGAGCGGCACCTGCCGCTTTATTTAATATACTTTCTCTTACTCTATCTGATAAATATATATATGAAACAAAGTCTTGATTCGAATTAGATTTTGCTCTAATTTTCCCTACCCGTTGATTGAGATAACATGGTAAATCAACATTTTTAACTGTAGCGTAATTATCTAAGCTACCAGACATTCCAAAAATGAAGTCACCCTCAGACAATTTATATCTTTCTAGTCCTACAACGGTAGATTTAGGTACTCTCGCAGATTGTGTAAGATTTAAGACACCTTCTTTAAGGTCACTCATTCTAACAATTGAATATGAATCATTTTTATGTTCAACAAACTCATTGCTTTTAAAGGCGTAACCAGTCGTAACATCCACCAAATCTCCCAACAAACCCTCTTCCCACTCACCCTCAAACCGCTGACCCGACTCACCAAGCAAACGATGTTTACCTGTCAGCAATTGCTGCATCAAGGCTTTTTTCTGCTGGGTACTATTGTCAATCAAACGCTCAGTGGTACTAATCGCTTTATCCCAAGTAGATAGGATGTTGGCAATTTTTTGTTGCTCTGCTAATGGAGGTAGTTTTATTTTTAATACTTTGTAGGCTCCAACATTCAGATGTTGTTGTGCCATACCTCCTTTTAAATTAAGAACTTGCGATTTCCCTATTTCCGAATTTGTATAAGAACACAGATATTCAGAAGTTACTAAGTCTGATTTTGGTCTCGCTATAACGATATCAATTGCGTTTGAACCTTCAAATTCTGGTGTAACCACACAGGCTGTACCAGGATAACCAGTTCTTACAATAAGAACATCGCCAACTTTGAGTTGGCTTTTCTTATTTGCTTTATGACCCTCATCTGAAAAATAAACCCAATCACTATCGTTAATAACCCCCTCTCGAACATTAGCTGAACGAAAAGCTTTAACCCCTTTGTCTTTTTCAACGTAATACTGAGATGGTTTAATGACGACACCAACTGAAATAGAACTACAAATATCATTAGCTTCGACTAGTTTCCAACCATTAGGCACCATAACCCAACTCCTTTAAAAACCCTGCCATCTCTACTTCTAAAGCATCGAGTTCAGCCTTTAACTCAAGACGTTCAGTACGCACCGCGACCAAATCAATCTCCGCTTCTTCTTCAAAGGTATCGACATAGCGTGGAATGTTTAGGTTAAAGTCGTTTTCTTTAATTTCATCAAAGCTCGCTAGATACGCGTATTTATCAACACTTTCCCGCGCCTTATAAGTCTCAATGACTTTAGCAATATTATCCTCAGTGAGCTGGTTTTGATTTTTACCTGATTTAAACTCATTGCTCGCATCGATAAACAATACCTTGTCATCGTTCTTGTTCTTTTTAAATAGCAAAATAGCGGCTGGAATCCCCGTGCCAAAGAACAGCTTTTCAGGTAAGCCAATCACAGTATCGAGCAGGTTTTCTTCAATGAGTTGCTGACGGATTTTGCCTTCACTTGACGCACGGAACAGCACGCCATGCGGTACCACCACGCCCATACGTCCTGTGTTTGGCTTGAGCGTTTCGGTCATATGACTGATAAAGGCATAGTCGCCCTTGGTCTTAGGCGGTACACCGCGATGGAAGCGACCATAGGGATCGCTGCTGGCATCCTCATGACCCCATTTGTCCAGTGAAAACGGCGGGTTGGCGGTCACCACATCGATCTGTAATAAGTGCTTGCCGTCTTTATCGAGTAGCAGCGGATTACGGATGGTATCGCCCCACTCGATACGGTGGTTGTCCTCACCGTGTAGGAACATATACATCTTGGCCAGTGCCCATGTCGAGCCAATGGCTTCTTGACCGTATAGCGCATACTTCTTAGAACCTGAGTTTTTGCGTACCATCGCCCCGCACTTAATGAGTAGCGACCCTGAACCGCAGGCAGGATCACAGATCTCATCACCTTCGACAGGCTCAAGGATAGTTGCCAATAAGTTCGATACCTCGGGTGGCGTATAGAATTCACCAGCCGTTGCGCCACTACTAGCAGCAAAGTGCTTGATTAAAAACTCGTAAGCATTGCCAATAACATCGAGGCTACCAACACGCTCAACGCTTAGGTTCAGAATCTCTTTGCCAAAGTCTTCTAATAAATGGCGGAGTAGCTCGTTCTTTTGCTTGTCTTGACCCAATTTATCGGTGTTAAAGCTGATGTCTTGGAAGACGTTTTGTAGCTTGGTGCCGTTGGCTTCTTCGATGGCATGTAGCGCTTCATCAATACGCTGACCGTTGCCCGGCTGATGGCGCTGCTCATACAAGTCCCAAAAGCTGGCACCTTCAGGTAAGACAAAACGCTGCTTGGACATCATGGCGTGGATCAGATCTGGGTTGTCACCGAACTGCTCAACCAGCTTGTTGTACTCATCGCGATAAACGTCGGACAGATACTTTAAAAACAGCATGGTTAAGATAAAGTCTTTGTAAGTATCGGCGCTGATGACCCCACGGAAGGTGTCACAGGCGTTCCATACGGCTTTGTTGATATCGTCTTGATTGATTTGGCTAATACTATTAAGTGTGCTGGTGGGCATTTCTGGTTCCTAAATACTTTGGAAGGTGTGAGTTTTTTATAGTGAGGTAATAATAGCAGGGTCTAGGCTGGTTGACGGATGTTAGTGGCTAGAAGTTCAACTCTAGTAGATATTTATATAAATTAATTGAATAAACTAAGGGGCCAAAGCACAAAGATACTTGATAACAATGTGACTATTATGGGCACTGAGAAGATATGTTTAATAGTGTATATGTATAAGTCATTTAATCATGCTTAGGCGGTACGGAATAGGTACCAACAACATGTGCGACCAAGTCACTAGAGCCCTCTGAATATAAAGAAACTTCGCCTACGATAAGCGTGCGACCTACTTTTAGCAAGCTACATTCAGCAATAATACGTGCTTCTGCTGAGGGTTTACGCAAAAAATTAATGGTCAGGCTTGTCGTCACTGTCAACGGTACAATTCCAATCTTGCCAAGTATAGCTACATAGAGTGCGACATCAGCAATACTCATCAATACAGGACCTGAGACAGTGCCGCCAGGACGCAGCTCGTCTATACCGATATCATGTGATAAGGTCGAACCACTATTACCTACTGCTTCAACAATACATTTGGTTTGAGGAAACTCTAACGCTAAAAAGGCAGCTATTTCTTCTTTGGTTGCAGACATACATACTCCTAGAGTCTAATTATTCTTATGACCTAACCTACTTTCTCATCAAAGGTTAGTGGTCTGTTACTATCGTCGAACGTAGGGAGTGGACCTTTATTTAAATGAGTTAAAAATCTTATCTAACTTGTAGGATAGCATTACTGAAAAGCAAGACAAATAGAAAGCTTCATTACCATCCTAACCATTTATCTCAAAACCTCACGACAATCATCGTCCTCTGATTCTTACCTGCGCTCAGATTTTTCAATCATCTATTTCTATATCTAAAGTCATCTTTACAAGGCATCGTTCTATCTGATTAACATAAAAGTTGGCAGTATGATTTATACCAGCATCTATCCCAATACTACTCTAATAATTGATCACTCGCTGACAGCTTGCTGCAAAAAAGTTGTCGCCGCACTGGTAGCAGAATGCTTCACCCTTATAAGATTGATAATAAGTGAAAGAATTATCTTACGAGTATACAATGAGAATCATGCAGACATCTTGGTTAAGGAACCATTGGAGCTGTTTGGCGTGACTATGACAATGCTAGACGGTTTAAACAATATGAATGAAAAATGAGCCTAACTTACTAGAAACAGTTTTTTAGTGATAGTATATGTTTGAAATCAAATAATGACTTAGAAATACTTAGTTACATTTCAGTATGAGATAAATCCCAATATCCATCTTGCATTCAATACTTAATAGGTGTTGGTCTAATAGTTGGTCTATAAATACAAACGTAAATATTAATACCCTAAGTATCAATTACTTATGATAGTAATTTGACTTCCTCCTTCACCGCCAATCTTATTCTACTTAATCAAAACCTTCAGTTTTCCTGTCTTGTCCCAACCTATCCTAAACACCCATTAATTCCTTTGAAATACAAAGCCTAAAGCTTATATTTAAGCTTCAAGACCCTTATTTAAACACTCGGCAATTGAGGCAACCAAAACACCAATGCCAATAGTGTGGCTAATAGTACGGGCGGCGTTATCAGCAGTCCAACCTTCATATATTGTCCCCAGCTTATCTTATAGTCTTTTTCTGCCAATACGTGTAACCACAATAACGTCGCCAAACTACCAATAGGCGTGAATTTTGGTCCCAAGTCATTGCCAATGACATTGGCATAAATCATCAACTCTCGAGTAGCAGTGGGCACTTGGGCGCTATCAATTGCCAGCGCGCCTATCAGCGTCGACGGCATATTGTTCATCACAGACGCTACGATGGCGGATAAGAATCCTGTACCAACCGTCGCAACGAGCGCGCCTTGCTGACCTAACCAGTTAAGTATTTGCGCGCCATAGGCAGTAAGTCCTGCATTGCCCAAACCATAAACCACCAAATACATACCAATTGAAAACAATACGATTTGCCACGGGGCTTTCTTAAGAATATTAGTCATAGAAAACTTGGCATCACGACCACCTTGCCACCAGCGTCCAGCAATCGCCATGAGTATAAGCGCCGCGGCACTCGTCACTACGGAGATAACCAGCCCGAGCGATTCAGTCGCGAAATAAGCGATTAATAATAATGCCAGCAGTGGAAAAGCCGCTCGAAACACCAACGGGTCTTTGATAGCGGATTGTGGTGAGCTAAGATTTGCCGTTGAGTAGTGTGTAGGAATATGCCGCGCATAAGCAATCCACAATACCAATAGCGTTGCTAGGACAGAGACGATATTTACCGGTACCATCACCGCCGCATAGCGACCAAAACCAATATCAAAATAATTAGCGCTGACGATATTGACCAGATTAGATGTCACCAACGGCAAACTTGCGGTATCAGCAATAAAACCAGTGGCAATAATAAAGGCTAAAGCGGATTTGGGGGCAAAATCAAGGCGTAGCAGAATAGCAATCACAATCGGTGTCAGTAATAAGGCAGCGCCATCATTGGCAAAGAAGGCGGAGATAAACGCTCCTAACAGCACAATCATCGGAAACAATAAACGCCCGCGCCCATTGCCAAGCCGAGCAACGTGTAAGGCCGCCCAGCCAAAAAATCCCGCTTCATCCAAAATAAGGGAGATAATAATCAGGGCGACAAAGGTAAAGGTAGCATCCCAAACGATATCCCAAACAATACCAACGTCAGACCATTGCACCACACCAAATACTAAGGCGACCAAAGCGCCGCCCATCGCACTCCAACCAATGCCAAGCCCTTTAGGCTGCCAGATGACTAAGGCCAAAGTTACGATAAAAATAGCGAATGCGAGCATGAAGTAACCTTAATGGGGCAATTGAAGCAATAATAAAACAAAGAAGTTAGAGCGATTTTTGATTAACGCGTTGCGATACTTCTGCAGCGCTTTCGACCCGTTCTGAATAGCGATCGGTCAGATACGCCGAACGTCCTCGGGTAAGCCAGGTAAATTTGACCAACTCTTCGCAAACGTCAACCACGCGCAGATAAAGTGGGGACATTTTCATGCGATCATTATCATCGAATTCCAAAAATGCTTTGGGGATAGAAGATTGATTAGGGATGGTAATCATGCGCATCCAACGTCCAAGAATACGCAATTGATTGACGGTATTAAAACTTTGGCTGCCGCCACTGACTTGCATAATAGCCAGCGTTTTACCTTGGGTCGGACGTACGCCGCCTAGCGCCAATGGAATCCAGTCAATTTGCGCTTTCATAATACTGGTAATGCTGCCATGGCGTTCTGGACTGACCCATAGCATGCCCTCCGACCACTGTGCCAGCTCGCGTAACTCTTGTACCTTTGGGTGGTCGGCATCTGCGTCATCTGGCAGTGGCAAGCCTGATGGATTAAACATTCGCACCTCGCAGCCGTACCAACGCAATAGACGGCTTGCTTCTTCTGCCGCCAATCTGGAAAATGAGCGCGCACGTAAAGAGCCATATAACACCAATATTCTTGGTGCATGGCGTGGGTCATCTTTACCTACCAAAGACTCAATATCAATAGCTTGTACTTGACTGAAATCAATATTGGGTAAATCGTTTTTCAGTAAATCAGCAGCGGGCAAATCAGTAGCGCCAGTATTGCTATCACACTCGCTATCAAGATTGTCTTCTGCTGCTAGGGTTGCGGTATCTTTAACCTTTGACATGTTTGACGATTTCCCCATCTTCTTTGGTAAAACTACTGACTGGATTCTCCAATAATTCAAACACTCGCTCTGACGGTCGGCACAGCGCAGCGCCTTTATTGGTAACAACAATAGGACGATTGATTAAAATAGGGTGCGCTATCATGGCATCAATCAATTGCGCATCGCTCAATGTTGGATTGTCTAAGCCAATCTCGCTATAGACGTTTTCTTTACTGCGTATTAGCTCGCGCGGCGTGATGTGCATCAATGCCAATAGCTCAACTAGGTACTCACGAGACGGCGGTGTTTTTAGGTATTCCACCACGTCTGGCGTCTCACCTGAAGCCTGCATAATGGCCAGCGTATTACGAGAGGTGCCGCATTTTGGATTATGAAAAATGATTGGCGTCATAAGGTTTTCCTCTTAATGTTAAAGGGATGAGATTTGGTATATATTGAATCCAATATAAAAGAAGTATGTTAAGAATAGTGTTTTGCTGGGATAAATTTTCCTCGCTTGCTGTGTGCTTCGCACTCCAGAGGCTTCGAAAAATTTATCCCAGCAGTACTGTCGTCTTTTTAAATTGGATTTGATATATATGAATATTACCAAACAGCCAGGTAATTAAAACAACGTTTGATTAAATAAACAAAGCAACATTTGAATCATTAAAAATTAAACTAAAGAGAAGTATCTTTACCTAATAAAAGCAAAACTATGGCAAAAAAATTACTCATTATAGCGCGAGTTGGATTGGTGGCTATCGGTGCCGTTATTATGGTTGATTGTGCCGTGTTAATGACGGTCGGCAAAATTAACTTTGGCACTGTCGTACCATTCTTATTGGGCAGCGTCTTTGTCACCCATGGGATATTTTGGCATGCCATCCGCAAATTTACTAGGCAAAACCCTTTCCGCAATCGTCTTTGGTATGCGCTATGGCTGCTGTTTTTCATCTGGCTTATAAGCTTCGGGTTATTTATTTTCTCGTTGCAGCAACAAATTAAGCGCAGCGCACAGCCTGTGCCGGAGGTCGCGGCGATTATTGTATTAGGTTCAGGTACTATCGCAGGAAAGCCAACACCGACGCTTGCTCAGCGTTTAGATACGGCCGCGCCGCTGATTAAAGCACAGCCAGAGGCGCTAGCGCTGACCAGTGGCGGTATAGGTATGGGGCAAACGCACAGTGAAGCCAGTATTATGGCGACTTATTTACATGAGATACATGGCATTGCCTTTGAGCACATTTTACAAGAGGGCAAAAGCACCAGTACCGCCGAAAACTTAATCTATAGCCAAGTAATTTTGGCGGCAAAAGGTCTCTCTATTACCGCGCCTATTGCCATTGTGACCAGTGATTTCCATACCATTCGCGCCGCTGCCATTGCCAAGCATCAAGGCTACCAGCAGCCTATTTTACTTGCCAGCCCAACGCCGCTATCCATTCGCTACAATGCATGGTTTCGCGAGTATTTTGCCTTTGTCAGTGGTTGGCTATTTGGCGAATATTGATAGAATTTAATAAAGCGGTTCATGAATTAGCCCGATAAATAAAACCGTTTTTAAATAAAAATAATAACCATAATTAACCAGAATAATAATGGACGGCAGCCCTATGCTCATCGACATCTTATTAACCATTCACTTTATCCTACTGGTACTGATATCCTTGCGCGTCCTATCGCGCGATGACTTAACCGCACCCGCACGCTTGGCTTGGATTGTTATCTTATTCGTCTTACCTTATTTTGGCGTATTGGTTTATTGGATGTTTGGTGAGGTGCATTTAGGGCGCAACTTCGCGCGTGAACGTGAAGACATTATCAATAAATTACGTCAACACCGTCCTGCAGTGCTCGGTAGCGATGTGGCGTTAACACTGGCCGTCAAGCCTGAATATCAAGCAGCCTTTGCTTATTCAGCAAAAGCCACCGGTTTTCAGACCACGGTGGGCAATCGCGCCGAGCTGATGGCTGATGCCGCTGAGACCCGCAGACGTATGATTGCCGATTTTGATGCGGCAACCGACCATATCCATGTGCTGTATTATATTTGGCTGGTCGATGGTATGGGCACTGCTACTGCCCAAGCACTGATTCGTGCCGCAAAGCGCGGTGTTACCTGCCGAGCAATGGTCGATGGTATGGGCTCGCGCAAGATGGTCGGCTCAACGCTATGGCAAGAAATGAAGGACGCAGGTGTCCAGCTTAGTGTCGCCCTACCCTTGACCAATATATTCAAAGTGCTGCTATTCAGCCGTATTGACTTGCGTAATCACCGTAAAATTACCGTGATTGATGGCAAGATTGGCTACGCTGGCAGTCGAAATTGTGCCGACCCTGAGTTTATGGTAAAACCCAAATATGCCCCTTGGGTCGATATTATGCTGCGCATCGAAGGTCCCATTGTTGCGCAAAATCAGATGCTATTTGCCAGTGATTGGCTGACTGAAAACCCTGATACGCCGCTCGATAGCTTTCCGTATGCGACGGATTTGCAGCCAAATTTGCCGACCAATGATTTTGCTGCGCAAGTTTTCTCTGATGGACCGACCCAGCGCCATGGCACCACGCCGCAGTTTTTAGGCGCTTTGATTAGCCAAGCTCAGCACACGCTAATGATTTCTACCCCTTATTTCGTGCCTGATTATTCACTGGTGAGCATTCTATGTGCGACGGCCTATCGCGGGGTTGAGGTAACGATGGTTTTCCCGAAGAAAAACGACTCCTTTATCGTCGCTGCAACCAGTCATAGTTACTATTGGCAATTACTTGAAGCAGGGGTGAAAATCTATGAGTATAAACCCGGATTGCTACATGCCAAAACTCTGACCGTCGATGGTCAAATCAGCTTGATTGGCTCGAGCAATTTGGATTTACGCAGCTTTGATTTAAATTATGAAAATAACATTCTTTTTAGTGATAAAACCCTGACCGCTGCTATTATCGAGCGCCAATATCAGTATATCGCTGACTCCGATGAAGTGACGCGCGAAGAAGTGAAAAACTGGCCGCTGTCTTATCGAATTTGGAATAATATCGTTGCCACTATGGGACCTGTTTTATAAATGAGTACTTGTTCATGAGTACTTATTAATGAGTACTTGTTAAAGAGAAAGTATTAACATGAAATAATCTTCATTAAATATGATTTATTAATTCTATTGAACAGCTGTTTTTTGCAAAATATAGATGACAAACTTAGCTTCTGTCGCAAAAGGTTGTGCTGCCACTTCTACTAGTAGCGCCTGCCTCTTGTCGCTACGCGCACGATACGCATAAGGGGTCATGGTCATTAAATCCGCCAAATCCTCTGCCGATAAATTTAAACTACTGCTGATATGATGGGTTTCTAGCAGCTGGAAATAAGGCGCTAATTCCTGCAAAAACTTCTCAGAATCATGCTCACGGACGTCATCAAATAACGCCTCCCGCATCGTCGCCAAATGCCCCATATCGGGCTTGGCAATGATTAGATAGCCCTCATCGCTTAATACCTCATTAAACGCCTCTGGCAAGATGGGGCTAAAAATACTGCTAATGCCATTGATGTTATGCGCGCGTAGCGGTAAATGCGCCGCGCTGGTGACCAGTGGATAGATGGCTGCCGCTTTAATTACCTCTGTGGCAGAATTATCTTTAACTGGCTGATACCAAAGACGACCTAAAGCCTTACTGGTTTTTGCCAGCTCTACGACGGCAGGTTTACTGATATCCGCTGCAATCAGTACATCCATGCCCGTTTGCGCCATTGCCTGCGTGTAATAGCCTTCACCGCAGCCAATATCCAGCCAGTTGATAGGCTTATCTTTTTGGTTAATACTGACTTTTTTTGTCGTCAATAATGCCGCCATCTTTTGGCAAATTAAGTCATTTAATGGCTGATAATGTCCGGCATTTAAAAACCGTTTGCGCGCATCAATTGATTGCTGACTGTCGCCCGGCGCTTTGGATTTTTTTTGTTGTACCGGTAATAGATTGACATAACCCTGACGCGCAACATCAAACGGATGAGACGTTTGTTTTGGGTGCAAGCTACCATCACAGCGCCACGTATCGTCAGCTGGTTGCAGGGGTGATTGGCAAAGGGGACAAACAAATAAGCTCACAAGTATCTCAACGTCATCGCAATATGGCTGCCATTTTAACAAAGTTCAGGCTTCGTAAGGGATAAAAGGCATAACAAAAGAGAAGTTAGTGTAGGACATAAAAAAGCCATCTTAGATTTTAAGATGGCTTTTGATTTGAATTTTTTTTGATTTGAAACTGTTTGACGACTTAACGCAGTTTTAAGGTCATCAGCCCAAGAATCACAAGGATAATGGCAATAATCCAAAACCTTGCCACCACTTGCGTCTCTTTCCAGCCAATCTCTTCAAAGTGATGATGCAATGGTGCCATGCGAAAGACGCGCTTTTTACGCAGCTTATACGAGCCAACCTGTAGCATAACCGACAGTGCTTCGGCGACAAATAAACCACCCATAATGGCAAAGGCAATCTCTTGACGGGTCATAACCGCAATCGTACCGAGCATCGCGCCCAATGCTAACGCCCCAACATCACCCATAAATACTTGCGCTGGATGAGCGTTAAACCATAAGAAACCAAGTCCGGCGCCAATCATCGAGCCACAGACAATAATCACTTCCGAGTTATAGGCAATATAAGGTACATGCAAGTAATCCGCAAAGCGCACGTCACCTGACACATAAGCCATAGCGCCTAAACCTGCTGCGACCAAAACCACCGGCAAAATAGCCAAACCGTCCAAGCCATCGGTTAAGTTGACGGAGTTAGAAGCACCATTAATCACAAAGTAGGTAAAGATAATAAAGCCAATACCAAACGGCACGGCTGAAAAGGGAATTATCCAATCTTTAAAAATCGGTAGCAGCAAGTCCTGCATCTCACGCGTGGTCGCTATATCCGGCTGCAAGGTAGCAATATAATATAAAGATATACCGACGAATAACGCGCCCATCGATAGCCAAAAGTATTTCTTGCGGGCAATCAGACCTTTGGGGTCTTTATACTTAATTTTAAGCCAATCATCTGCCCAACCAACCGCGCCAAAGATAATCATGACAATGAGCAAAATCCACACATAGGGATTGTTTAATCGCGCCCACAATAAGGTTGATACGCCAATTGCGCTTAAAATCAGCACCCCACCCATGGTCGGCGTACCGGTTTTGGCCAAATGCGACTGCGGACCATCATTACGAATCGCCTGACCATACTTCAGCGCACGCAGACGTCGAATGACGCGTCCCCCAAAAATCATGCTAAAGGCAAGCGCGGTAATAACCGCTAGTAACGCGCGCAGCGTCAACGAAGAAACCGCAGAAAACGGCGTATAATACTGACCAAGCCAGCCAAACAACCAAACTAACACCGCCTACTCCTCGATTAGCGCATTGATAAGGGTTTCCATTTCCATGGAACGTGAGCCTTTAAACAGCACCGTACAAGGCTGCGCTTGCTGTGCTTGTAAATAAGGCTGTAAATAGGCCAATAAACTGTCTTTATCAGCAAAGGCATGGGCGTTGATAGCAGAAATCTCTTTTGCGCCTGCCACCGTATAAGGGGCGTATTCACCAACACACAGCAGCACATTAATACCGGTGGTCGCAATGGTACGACCCAAGCTCTGATGCTCGCTGACCGCCGCTTCTCCCAGCTCGGCAATATCACCGAGTACCATCACTTGCGTACCTGTCTGCGCCGCAAGTACCTTAGCTGCCGCTCGCACCGAATGCGGATTGGCATTATAAGTATCATCAATCAAACGATGCATACCGAGTAGTTGGCTGTTTAAGCGCCCCTTAGCAGGACGGGCATTTTCAAGTCCGACGACGATATCACTGATATCGATATTTAACGCATGGGCACAAGCAGCAGCGGCCAAGGCATTATTGACATTATGCTCGCCCGCTAACGGCAGATTAATATCATGAACTTGGCTGCCAATATGCAGCTTAAACTCGCTGCGTTCAGGCTCAACATCTAAATGGCTGGCACTGACATCGGTATTACCAAAGCCAATCACGTGAGAGGTATGCTTTTCAGCGATACGGCGCAGCTTATTGGTAAAGTCATCTTTATCAGGAACGATAGCGTACTGCGTGTCATTCAAAGTATGGTAAATCTCAGCCTTAGTTTGGCAAATGCCTTCACGGCTGCCAAATTCCCCTAAATGCGCGGTGCCAATATTGAGAACACAAGCGACATCCGGCTTTACAATCTCAGTAGTATAAGCAATCTCACCAATATGGTTAGCGCCCAGCTCCAAAATCGCATAGCGATGATGATCGGATAATTCGAGCAACATCATCGGCACACCTAAGTCATTATTTAGGTTGCCACGGGTAATCAGCGTCGGCGCCAAACGTCCAAAGATACTACCGAGCATCTCTTTGCAGGTGGTCTTGCCGCTAGAACCAGTGATGGCAATCACGGTCAAATTTTTATGCTGCTGACGACGATAAGCTGCCAATTGCCCTAACGCCAAACGCGTGTCATTAACAACTAATTGTGCAATATCAGCAGAAATGGGGCGTGAAACGATAGCCGCAACCGCACCTTGTTCGATGGCAGTAGCGATATAATCGTGACCATCAAAATTATCGCCGCTGAGCGCCAAAAAGATATCGCCGGGTTTTATGGTACGGGTATCGGTAGCGATACGAGTGCTAGTAATTGGCTTGCTTGTGTCGTTATTAGTTGATGTTACTTGACTGTCAGCAAATTGCCAATGTCCACCCAGTGTTGCGGTTGCCGCAAGCAGATTGTCTACTTGCCAAACATACAGCCCTTGCGACTGAATGCTGTTATCGTTGTCGGCTGTCATAATGATTACCTTATATATGATGACTACTTATCTTTGATATTTGAGAATGTATGTTGTTTAAAAAGTATAAAAAACGAGGCGCAAGCGCTATTATTTATCTATAAAGGCTATACGCGCCCTGCTTGCTTTAAAGCATTTTGCAAAATAACACTGTCGTCAAAATCATAACGAACATGGTTAATTTCTTGATAGGTTTCATGACCCTTGCCCGCGATAACGACAATATCATCAGGCGCTGCTTGATTGACCGCATATTCAATGGCTGCTTGGCGCGCAGGTTCGATATGGGCACGCTGATATTGCTCGTTTGTCATGCCCGCTTGCATATCTTGCAAGATTACATTTGGGTCTTCGGTACGTGGATTATCCGCCGTCAATACAACTTTATCGGCGCCTGCCAATCCCGCTTGCGCCATCAATGGGCGCTTGCCCGCATCACGGTCGCCGCCACAACCAAACACTGCCCATAGCTGACCTTTACAATGGGTTTTTAGGCTGGCAAGTACTTGGCTTAACGCATCAGGCGTATGGGCATAATCAACGATAAAACAACCATCATTGGATGGCACACGCTGCATACGCCCAACCGCACCTTGTAGCTGCGGGATAACGGCCGCAATGCGCTCGAGACTAACTCCTAAGGCTACAGCAGCGCCAATAGCGGCAAGTAAGTTGGCAACGTTAAAACGCCCGAGTAATGGGCTGACGATATTTATAATATCAGTTTTTTCATTGCCAAAATCAGTACGCAGCGCAATCTCAAGACCCTGCAAACTTGGCTTAATTTCAGCGGCAACAAAGGTCGCAGATTTTGCTGGGTCTAAACTATAGGTCCAAACCGTTAATTGGCTGGCATGCGCGGTATCGAGCATAATCTGTGCATGCTCGTCATCGATATTGATGATAGCGTGGGTTAACTCTGAGAAATGTGCTTTATCAAACAGCTTGGCTTTTGCCGCAGCATACTCTGCCATATCGGCATGATAATCTAGATGATCACGGCTCAAATTGGTATAAATCGCCACCGATACTGGCATACCTTGTAAACGCTGCTGATCCAAACCGTGCGAGCTGGCTTCTAATGCCAATAGCTCAGCATTCTCTGTAGCCATTTGATATAAAAACTGCTGTACCGCTAAGGCATCACCGGTGGTATGGCTGGCTTGCACTAAGGCGCCAAGTCTGCCGTTACCCGCCGTGCCCATCACGGCGCTACTCATCCCAGTTAACTGCGTCAATTGCGCCACCAATTGGCTGATAGTGGTTTTGCCATTGGTGCCCGTTACTGCGACGACCGTCGGCAAGGTTACAGACCGCTGATATTGCAAACGCGCCTGAATCAGGTCGCCTAAAAAATCACGGATATTGGGCACATATAATACGGGGCAAGGCAGGCGGTCCAATTGCTGCTGCGCGATAGATTCAGCATTATCATCAGTCAAAGCAAGATTGGCATGCGGCGGCACATTAGCTTTAATAAGCAAAGCGCGCGGGTCAATTTCTGCTAGGATAAAAGCCGCATTTTGCGCGGCTTGATAAAGGTAGTCACGACTTTTTTGACAGTTTGGCGTATGACTTTTTAATAACACAAAGACGTCGTTGGCTGCCAACTGACGGCTGTCTAAGCAGAACTGCTCAAATGGGATATTGGCAAGCGATGTTTTTAGATTGGGCAACTGACTGTTAGATGCGATTATCATCGCTGTCAATGCTTGTGCTAGGCTTTGTTTGTCTTTGTGGTTCTGCCTATGACTGTCGCTACCGCTGGCTTCAATCAGCTGTTGCAAGGTGACTGTGGTGGTGCTTGGCGACGAGATAGACGGAGTCATTGGCAAATCCTAAACGGTTAAAACGCATCAAATGGTTAATAGCGGAATATTTAAAAAGATTACTTTTTTATCTACTGTTCTTCGGTTTTTAACGGCTTATCTAACGGCACATTATACAAACGCAGCGCCTCTTTCTTGACGTTATGGAAGACAGGAGCGACTGTTAAGCCCGCATAAATCTGACCACGCGGGTCTTCGATAAGTATGACACCAACCAGCTTAGGATTAGACGCTGGCGCCATACCCGCAAAGACGTTACGATATTGGTCCGTATAGTAGCCACCTTTTGGATTGATACGGCGCGACGTTCCTGTTTTACCAGCAACGCGATAACCATCGATAGCAGCACCCTTAGCCGTACCACCCGGTTCGGTGACACTCTCCATCATTTGTACGATAGACATGGCTTGCTCATGTGCCATGATACGCTTACTGGGCGGCCGCTCGCCATCTTTGGTCAGCGTTAATGGATGCATAACCCCGCCTGCTGCCAGCGCCGAATAGGCCTGTGCTACCTGCGCCAATGTCACTTGCAGACCGTAACCATAACTGACCGTCGCCCGCCTTGAGGTTTCTTTCTCTTTTGGCGTCACCACAAGTCCACTGCCCTCACCGGGGAATTGCAGCGGTGTTTTTGACCCAAAGCCAAATTGCTTTTGCATATTGGTAATGGCATCAGGCGGCAGTGATAACGCAATCTTGGTCGAGGCCACGTTACTAGACTTCTGTAGCAACGTACCCAGAGTAATACGACCCAGATTATTATGATCGCGAATCGTATAACCACGCACACGGATAGAGCCAGGATTGGTATCAATCAATGACGTCGTCGTATACTTGCCTGAATCTAACGCGGCGGCTACAGTAAACGGTTTCATCACCGAACCGGGCTCAAAGACATCAAGCAGCGCACGGTTACGTTGGTTTTCACCGGTCATCTCATTAAGATTGTTGGAGTTAAATGACGGCCACGTCGATAGAGCAAGCACTTCACCGGTTTGCACATCGACAATCATACCCGTTGACCAGCGCGCTTTTTGCAAGCGGCCGGCTTTTTCCAGCTCTTTATAAAGCAAGTACTGCAAACGCGAATCAATCGTTAACGCCACGTCTTTACCGGGTATCTCTGGTTCAATCTGCTTAATTTCTTTCAGGCTATTTTGCTTGGCATCTTTGAGTACCAATACTTTACCATCATCGCCCGCCAGCTCAGTTTCATACTGACGTTCGATACCAGCGCGGCCTTCGTAACCGCCTTCAGGATCATCGGCGTTTTGGCCCATGAAACCCAACAGCTGCGAATTCGGTTGCGGCTGCGGATAATAGCGCTGGAAGAAGTTTTTCTCATAGACGCCCGGAAAATCAAGCGAGCTGACGCTTTGAGCAATCTCAGGGGTGACTTTATTAAGTAGTGGCAGATAATGCGAGCCTGCGCCCGATGGCAGCGCCGCTTTAACGGCTTCCTCATCGGTTACATCGATACTGTCATCGATAGCCGTGACTTTTTTAAGCTCAGTGACTGAAATATTGGCCGCTGCTGCAAGGGTGGTCAAATCCATATTATCCAAGCGCTTTTGCATACGCGCGACCAGCTTTGGACTATCGGGATTGGTCAAAATAATGCGTTTAAGCTCGTAATATTCGCGCGCATAATCATGCGGGCTAAAAGAAACCGTCGCTAGAGGCGCACTGACTGCTAATGGCAAATCATTACGGTCGGTAATCATACCGCGATAGGATTTTTGCGTGCGCACGCTGGTGATAAGCTCGTTACCTTTATCTTGGTAAAATTGAGCGTTGGCCACTTGTAAATAATAAGCACGGCCGATAAGCCCTACCAAAATCAGCAGCGCTAGCGCCCAAATCATACGAAAACGGTTTTTATCTTGCTCGACACCGCCACGAGAGGAGGCACCAGACGCTTTACCCAAAAAGGCTCTTTTGCTTTTTAGGTTTTTAACACTGGTATAAGCGCCCTGCTCTTCGTTCTTTTTGAGGCGACCAAATAGCTTGGCTTTACGGCCATCACTGGTTTTATTATCAGGCTTGCTACTCGTTTGCCCAGATTTGGCGGCACTAGCACGGCGTAACGGCTTGGTGACTTTGCCGCTGGCTGGTTTTTTGTTGTTATTCTTAGCGGCTGCTTTATCGCTATTGGCATTGGATTTTTTATCACTCATCGTCCAGCCTCCGCTACATCAGCATCGTTTGTAGGAATCTCAGGAGATAAATCCGTAGAAGCCCGTGGCTCGATGACTTCAGTTTCAGCTTTATTTTCATCTGCACCATCAGACTCGAGGACTTGCGCTACTGCAACTGCCGCACCTGGTTGGATAATCAGCTTGTCTTTAAGAGTTGGCGAAAACATACCCAGTTCAGCAACGGCACGACTGGCAATTTGCGGGGTCGCACTAAAGGTTTGCTGCTCGATAAGCAAACGCTGATGTTCTACTTGCAGTTTGCGCTCTTGTTTTTTCATGTCTTGCAAGGTTTTATAATCCTGATGATATTGCTGCACGCCTTCGGCAGTTTTGATACCGCTCCAGATAATTGCTGCCGCCAATAGCAATAATATGGCCACGTAAATACTGACCATATTAAATCGGCGCACGAATAATTCGCCAACATCGGTATTAGGAGGCATTGCGGCGCGACGGTTTACAGGTTTGTCAGATATTGCCATGACGATCTCAAAAAAGTGAACTTCAAAATATAAAAAGCGCTAACCATTTGCGAGTGATCACACCCTCATGAGCCATCAGCACCATCAATAAAAACAAATAAGATTAGAAATAAAATAAAACCAAGCCAAAAAAGTAACTGCTGAGCCTAGCAGAGAATGTTTACAGCTTTTTAACAGCCGCGTAATCATTAAAACATTCAGTCATATTTTGACCACATAACTTAATAGCAGTCTTTATGGATTAATATGTGGATTGCCATCTGCTACATAATCCGTATCGGTACGGGTTGCCAGTCGTAACCATGCACTACGCGAGCGCGGGTTTTGGCTGATTTCTGCTTTACTAGGACCGACGCGTTTGGGCTTGCTAAAATAACGCGGACGCTTCGGCGGCATCGGCAAATTCTCATCTTCTGGATACTTACCTTTACTATGACGCTGCAAAAACTGCTTAATACGGCGATCTTCTAAGGAGTGAAAACTAATGACCGCCAGCTGTCCGCCCGACTTTAAAATCGGAATGCTTTGCTCTAAAAAGTCGTCAACATCGCCAAGCTCATTATTAATGAAGATACGCATCGCTTGAAAACTTTGCGTCGCTGGATGCTTACCGCGTTGCCAGTTTGGGTGCGCGACTTTTATCACTTCTGCTAGCTCAAGCGTGGATTCATAACTGTCCATCTGCTTGATCGCACGAGCAATACGGCGGCTATGACGCTCTTCGCCGAACTCATACAGCACATTAGCCAGAGTCTCATCATCGACTTTTTCTAGCCATTCAGCAACCGACTGCCCGCGGCTGGTATCCATACGCATATCGACTGCACCATCACGCATAAAACTAAAACCGCGACTGCCATCATCAATTTGCGGTGATGAGATACCCAAATCCGCCATTAATCCATCAACTTGCGTAATACCCATTGCCGCCAGGCTATCAGTCAAGGTCGCAAAGCTGTCATGCACCACTTTTACGCGACTATCGCTATTTGCCAATTCATGAGCAACCCTAATGGCCGTTGGGTCTTTATCAAAAACAATCAAGGTTGCATCATCGGCCAGCTGACTCAATAGCAAGCGACTATGGCCACCACGGCCAAAGGTTGCATCGACGTAGATGCCACTCATTTGTAAGCTATTCTGTCCTGCGTCGTCTGTTTGCTTGGGCAGTGATTTGACGCCCAACACCGCGGCGACCGTTTCTTGCAATAGCACCGCATCATGAACGAAACTTAATTCATCAGAAGTGGTTTGCTCTGTTATAGCAGCTACAGACTCTTGAGCGGGTGAATTAGCAGAGTCACTCTCTACAACAAAGTCATTTTCCAGCGCAGACAAGTCACGCGCTGACTTAGCGTTATCAGTGGCTGACGAAGCGGTTGTTTTAAGATCTTGCTTACTTTTTGGCTTATTATTCGATATGGACACAAACGACTCAGTAGATGACGACCATTTTGGTCAGTAATAGTAAAAAATCAGATGAAAATAAACAAGTTATGACTTGTCTAACATTATTATCGCAAGGATACACTGGTAGTCAAGCGCTAGACGGGCTTTTCGTTAAAAATATCCCATCTCTCTGTTATACTAGCGCTATATTTTACGCTATTTTTCTACATTGACGGCTATTGTTTGTGCCGTATTTTTTGTTCAAACTTGTCATGCACATTTATTATTAATACTTTTAACCGCCATTTTTCACTGCCATATTCATTAACCACCCTATTCTGAGAATTTTATGATGCAATCATCGACTTCAACTAACAGCACGCGCCCTGTCCGTACTCGTATCGCGCCTTCACCGACTGGCTTTCCGCATGTCGGCACCGCTTATATTGCGCTATTTAATTTAGCCTTTGCCAAAGCCCACGGCGGCGAGTTTATTTTACGTATCGAAGACACCGACCAAACGCGCTCGACCGAACAATCTGAAAAAATGATTTTGGATGCGCTACGTTGGGTTGGTCTTGACTGGGCGGAAGGTCCAGATATCGGTGGACCGCATGCGCCTTATCGTCAGAGCGAGCGTAGCGATATTTATAAAAAGCATGCCGAGCAGCTGATAGAAAACGACCATGCGTTTCGCTGCTTTTGTAGCAGTGAAGAGCTTGATGCCATGCGTGCTGCGCAAATGGCCAATGGTGAAACGCCGCGTTACGACGGTCGCTGTGCCCATTTAGCCCCAGAGAAAACCGCGCAATTGGTTGCTGAGGGCAAACCAAACGTCATTCGTATGCGTGTGCCAACCGAAGGCGTTTGTCAGGTACAAGATATGCTACGCGGTACGGTTGAGATTCCTTGGACGCAAGTCGATATGCAAGTGCTGCTAAAAACCGACGGCATGCCAACTTATCATCTAGCTAACGTCGTTGATGACCATTTAATGGACATCAGCCATGTGTTGCGCGGCGAAGAGTGGCTCAACTCTGCGCCTAAGCATCAGCTGCTTTATGAGTATTTTGGTTGGGAGATGCCCGTTCTTTGCCATATGCCACTGCTACGTAACCCTGATAAATCAAAGCTGTCTAAACGTAAAAACCCAACCTCTATCACCTACTACCGTGATGCCGGTGTACTACCTGAAGCGCTGCTTAACTACCTTGGTCGTATGGGCTACTCTATGCCTGACGAAGCGGAGAAATTTACCTTAGAGGAAATGATTGCCAGCTTTGATATTCAGCGTGTGTCCCTTGGCGGCCCTATTTTCGATATCGAAAAGCTCAACTGGCTTAATGCCGAATGGCTACGTGCGCTAACCCCTGAAGAGTTAAAAAACAAAATCCTCGACTGGGCAAGCAACAGCGACAAGCTAACCGCTATCGCAGCGGCGATTCAGCCTCGCATCGAGTTACTGTCTGATGCGGTCAATTGGGGCGGTTTCTATTTCCAAAACTTACCTGATATCAATGCTGAAAGCTTTACCCATAAATCTCTGACGCCTGAGCAAATTACTGAGATGCTGCAACTGGCGCTTTGGCAGCTAGAAACCTTACCTACGTGGTCAGAAGAAAATATCTACGCCACGCTTAAAGGTCTTGCCGCCCATCTTGATATTAAGATGCGTGACTTTATGGCGCCATTCTTTATCGCTATCGCTGGTAGCACCTCATCGACGCCTGTCATGAATTCTATGGCAATTATCGGCGCTGATATGACATTGACACGCTTGCGCCATGCGGTTGATGTACTGGGTGGCTTGGGTAAAAAGAAACTAAAAAAACTTGAGAAACAAGCAGCAGAATTGCCAGACTTCTTAGCTGACAAATAGTTTGGCAGCTGAATAGTTTTTGCAATTTTTAATTAAAAACAAGATTAATAAATAATAAAAAGGGGTCAGGCTGAACTGACCCCTTTTTACGTTAATCTCAGCATTTAAAATTCAACACCTTCATTGGATATAAATATGGCCGCCAAAACCGTCACCATCGAAAGTAAAGATTATGTCTTTAATACCCTCAAAGAAGCGCAGAATTACTATGATGCCATCGTAAAAGAGCTTTATAACGCAAAACTTACCCTGACAACCGGTCAAGACTTTGAAGATTTAAAATGGATATATAGCACTTACTGTCATTACACCAAGCAGAATTTAGATAAATTAAGCAATTCTGATATTACTGGTTTTAAAGGTATAAGTACTGTCCGAGAAAAAGGCGGTCAATATATCCCAACGGAATGCTGTGCCATCATTTTTTCTGACAGCAGCTCTAACTGTACGGAAGAAGAATTCTTTACCGATAAAGCCCTAAAAGAGATTGCTATCAAGCAAAATCCACGTTAATTTAAGCTTATTAAGCAGCTAAAATGGCTTTAAACGCTTTTTTTTGCATATTTATGCATTATTTTTCAAATAGCAGTTGACAAGACTGCCGGTCTTACATAAAATACGCACACTCTTAGCGAGGGGCTATAGCTCAGTTGGTAGAGCACTTGCATGGCATGCAAGGGGTCAACGGTTCGACTCCGTTTAGCTCCACCATACTATTTATCGCAACGCTCAGTATTACTGAAACTTGATATAAATACTCGCTAGTAGGACGATATCAGCACCTAGGCACAGCTTGCTCTGTTATTAATAGATAAGCTCTCTGATATTGTGAAGTACCGTTGTAACCATTGGTTATAACACTCTATGCGTCCCCATCGTCTAGAGGCCTAGGACACCGCCCTTTCACGGCGGTAACGGGGGTTCGAATCCCCCTGGGGACGCCACTATTCGGCGTCACTTATTAGCACTTTTGCTTAGCACCTTTTAAGCATCAGGTTAGACTAATAAGCGAACAATAAAAAAGCCCAGTCATCATATGGTGACTGGGCTTTTTTATGTCTGTGGTTTTTAAAAATGGCTATCAAGACTGTATAAGTCCTTGGGAATATTGATA